>JBEKZR010000390.1:0-3450 GCA_049509715.1 Occallatibacter sp.
GTTCGCCGCCCTCCGATGGCCGACTACCGGATTCAAGGTTGGGACAAGGACAATGTTCGCTATCTCTGGCGGGACAAGAAGAGCCACGGAATGGTGCGCGAGGAAATCCTCCCAGTCCAACAGTTCATCGCGCGGTTCATCGACCAAATCCCGGACAAGGGAATGCATAGCGTGCGCTATTTTGGGCTCCTGGCCCCTCACGCAAGAGAGTACCGAAACGAGGCGTTTCTCCGCCTCCTACCGACTCCGAGGCCGCAGCCGGTCAGGCGCCTCCGATGGGCCTCTTCTATCCGGGTGACGTCCGGTCGGGATCCCTTGATCGACTCGGCTGGCAACAGAATGGCGCGGACTGGCCACCTTCTGCCAGCGAACAGAAGGTCTCTGCAGATTGATAAACCCGAGCGTCGAGATACGACACCACCGCGGCGGGTTATTTGTCTTCCACAGTCGAACCCAACCTGCTTTACCTCCGCAAAGGCACACTCGCGTACCCACACTCTTGCCAGAGCCTCGCTTCCTTGAGGTTGTGGCCAGATTCGGAAAATGCCAATGCCATCGTTTCCGGATTCTTGAATTTCCTATAGTTCAAGAGCCAACGGGCTGAAGGCGTCAATGCCATCGCGCCACCCCCTACCCCGGACAATGCCGGCGCCCTCCGCGGCCTATCTGGGACAGCTTGCCGTCCGCCTGGAACCCCGTGCGGGGGCCTTTCGGATCACCCTTGCCGCCCATTCTTGAGAAACAATCCATGTGCTTGATTCGAAGGCAGATCCTTGTTTTGGCGGGCCACAGCTGTCAGCACTTTCTGAATCCGCCTCCGCATAAGCATGAAGAAGCCGCCCCCCAGTTGCTTCAGAAATCCGCGCTGTAATGGAGTTCCGCGGTCCAAAATGGGATTCACGTCATACACTAAAGTACCATAACAAATCACAGAAAATGGTTACTGTAAAGCGATTGTCGGCGATATAATAAGGTTACGTAAGATACCTCACTGAGGTGACTAGAGAGGTAAAGTCAATGAAATACGCATTATTCGCATTCGCTTTGGGCTTTCTGGCGTCGGGCCTAGGTTCAAGGCCTGTCCTTGCAGCAACTTCTATCGCCTCATTCGCTGTCACCGCGACGGTTCAGGCCGGCTGCCAGGTCTCCGCCCCCGCCACTGCGTTCGGAATCTACACAACTGCCGGGGCGAACGCTACATCCGCCGTCTCGGTTGCCTGCACTCACCCCACAGCGTACAGTGTTGACCTCAGCGCAGGACTTGCACCCGGCGACACCGCGACCGCCCAGAAGATGCGCGGTCCTGTCTCGGCCTTGCTGGACTATAGGCTGTTGTCGGACTACGCGCGTACCGTCAACTGGGGTAGGACGGCCGGCACGGATACTGTGACCGGAACTGGCAACGGATCCTCTCCAGCGCACGCCGTCTTTGGTCAAACTGTCGGGGCGCAGTACGTTGCGCCCGGCGCGTATGCCGATACGATTACTGTCACAGTCACCTATTGACCGGCGGCGCCTGAGGGCGCCACGCCAAGGAAAGCTCTGAAGATCGTTGTCGTCTTCTCAACTTATTTACCTTCCTGCAAACATTACCGGCGCGGTTTCCAAGAGCCCTGGGCAATATCTCTTCAATCTTGCGTACAACATAAGAAGTAATCTTGTGTGCAACACTTGCAACACTAAAGGTAATCTTGCGCGCAACACGAAGGGTAATCTTGCGCGCAACACTAAAGACGCATCTGTAAGCACTTGAATAATAACACATTATAGCTATTGCAGGCTATAATTAATGCGCAATAACATCTTGTTGCGATAAGAATTTGCACCTCCAGGAGTTACCCCGATGAAGTATTCAAACCTTGTCAAATCCGCCTTGCCCGCCGCCGTTCTTTGTTTTATGGCGCTGGGCCTGACTTTCACATCTGCCTCTGCACAAGCCAACCCGGCAACTACCACATTCGGCGTTTCCGCGACGGTACTCAAAGACTGCATCGTCTCCGCCTCTGCCCTGGGATTCGGAAACTACACGGGAGCGGTAAACTCCGCCCAGTCCACCGTGACGGTCACCTGCACCAGCGGCACGACGTACACGGTCGGGCTTGGTCCAGGACTGGCAACCGGCGCCACCGTGACCACCCGGCAGATGCAGAATGGCACCAACCTGCTGAACTATGGGCTGTTCTCGAACGGCACCTGGACAACCAACTGGGGCAACACCCTCGCCACCAACTGGGTAAGCGGGAGTGGCACCGGGGTTGCCCAGCCGCTCACTGTCTACGGCCAGATTCCGGCGGGGCAGTATGTGACGCCAGGTTCGTACACCGACACAATTGCTGTTACCGTCACCTATTGACCATTAGGCGTTTCCAATTGGGGCTTGCATGATCGGGCAGAACTCATGTCGACTGTTGGCGGCAGGCGGAGCGCTCGCCGCCACAGTTGTCATTGTCCTTCTGACGGGCCCGGCGGCCAGAGGGCAGGCGTTGTCCGTCCTCCCCGTCAACGTTCTCTTTTCGCCCGGACAGAGGGCTGCGTCCTGTACGGTGACCAATGTGGGGACCAGCGAGACCGCCATTCAGATTCGCGCCTACGCTTGGAGTCAGAAGGATGGCGACGACCAGCTTACGGCCTCCGACGCAGTGGTCGTGAGTCCGCCGCTTGCCACGATCGCTCCAGGGGCCAGCCAGGTGATTCGTCTCATACTCCGCCAGCCGGCGCAGGCTCGAGAGGCTACCTACCGCATTCTGATCGACCAGATTCCACCTCCGGCTGAGCCGGGGGTCGTGCATATGGTGCTGCGCCTGTCCATTCCGATCTTTGCCCAGCCGGCGATCCGCTCCTTTGCCGATGTTCAGTTTCATCTTGAGCGCAATGCCGGGCAGATCTATCTGGTGGGGTTCAACGCCGGCAATCTCCATGAAGCGATCCGCGATATCGTGCTGACGACCAGCGATGGCCGCAAGCTGAAGGCGGAGTCCAACACATCGCCCTATATACTCGCCGGCGTAACCCAGCGCTGGCCCATTGCCGCGCAGGGTTCCCTGCCGCTGCCAAGCGAAACCCTGAAGTTGACAGCCCATGCGGACGCCGGCGCGATAGAACAGCAGGTCCGCTTTGTTCCGGCGCCATGAGCCTGCCGGCATAGCGGCCAAGGGGCTCCGCTGTGCGGAGACCATCTTTCTTGTGCTGGCCACCATGCCGCAACTTGCCGCAGCCACCGACGCAGCTTTCGCTCCAGCTACCCCTGCGGCTACCGGCGCAACTACACCTGCCCCTACCAGCGCAGCTACACCTGCTGCTACTGGCGCAGCTACACCTGCCGCCACCGGAGCCGCCGCCGGCGCATCCGCCGACGAGACACTGCTTCTCGACGTTCAGGTCAATGGTCATTCCATCGGCAAGATCGGCGAATTCACCCTGCGGCGCGGCAAGTTGATGGCTCGGCCAGAC
>JBEKZR010000391.1:0-3450 GCA_049509715.1 Occallatibacter sp.
CGGAAGACTGGGCGCGCGCCGCATGCGCCGCGCGCCCTGCCGGTCAGTAGCGCTCGAACTCCCCGTCAAGGTCGTCGTGTTTGTCTTTGAGGCGAAGATTCACTCCGCCCGTGGTCTTGGCGCCCGATGTGGCGGAATGCCCTCCTGGTTTTGCCGCCCTGGCTGGCGCGGCCTGCCCCTGCTTGACGGCCTTGGAGCCCGCGCCCTTGCGCGCCCCGTGGCCGTTCTCGTCTCCGGTGTGGAAGAATCCCAGCGCGCTGACCAGCTGATCGGATTGCCCCGTCAGCTCCTCGGTCGTCGATGCCATCTCTTCCGAGGCTGAGGCATTCTGCTGAATTACCTGCTCCAGCTGTTGCAGCGCCTTGTTGATCTGCTCCGCGCCCGTGTCCTGCTCCTTGCTGGCGGCGGTTATCTCCTGCACCAGCTCCGCCGTGCGTTGGATGTCGGGCACCAGTTTGTCCAGCATCTCGCCGGATTTCTCCGATACCTTCAAAGTGGTTGCCGAGAGTTGGTTGATCTCGGCCGCCGCCTTCTGGCTGCGCTCGGCGAGTTTTCTCACCTCCGCCGCCACCACCGCAAAGCCCTTGCCGTGTTCGCCGGCCCGGGCCGCTTCAATAGCCGCGTTCAGCGCCAACAGGTTGGTCTGGCGGGCTATCTCCTCGATGATCGATATCTTGTTGGCGATCTCCTTCATCGCGGCCACTGCTTCCAGCACGCTCTTGCCGCTCTCCTGCGCGTCCTTGGCGCTCTTGTTGGCGATCTTGTCGGTCTGCTGCGCGTTGTCGGCGTTCTGCTTGATGTTGCTCACCATCTCCTCCATCGAAGAAGAAGCCTCCTCGGCCGCCGCCGCCTGCGCGCTGGCGCCCTTGGATACCTGGATCGATGCCGTGGAGATGGACTGGCTGGCGGAAGCCACTTCTCCTGCAATGGTTCGTATATCGGAGACCGTCCGCGTCAGACCGGCCACCATCGATTGCAGCGCCTGCATCAGCTTGTCCTGCGCCGAACGCTCGCGGATGTCCACGGTCAGGTTGCCGTTGGCGATCTCCTCGGCCGCCGCCGTGATGTCGTTCATGGCCGCGATCAGCGTGTTCAGGTTGTTCTTGATCAGGTTGAAGTCGCCGTGGTAGGTGTCGGTGATCTGCGACGGGATGTCGCCCTTGCTGATCTGCTCCACGTACTTGGCGGAGACGTTCAGCGGCGTAATCACCGCGTCCAGAATGGCATTCACCCCGCGAACGATATCCGCATAGGCGCCCCTGAAATGTTCGTGATGACCGCGCTCGTCCAGCTTGCCGGCGTTTGAAGCTTCGGTCAATCGCGCCAGCTCCTTTTGCAGGCTCTGCAGAACCTGGGCCACATTGTTGATGGCCACCTTCATCTTCTCGTGATCGCCCTTGTAAGTCTGCGCGATCAGCTCGTCGATCTTGCCGTTGGAGACTTGCCCTAGGATGCGATTTCCCTCCCCGATCGGCAGCAGGATGGCGTCCAGCATGGCGTTCACGCCGCGAACGATCTCGGCATATGCGCCCTGGAATTGTTCCGGTTTGCCGCGGTCGGAAAGCTGCCCTTCCCTCGATGCTTCGGTCAGGCGCAACAGCTCCTTTTGCAGAGAGAGCAGGACGACTGCGACGCTGTTGATGGCCACCTTCATCTTCTCGTGATCGCCCTTGTAGGTCTGCGCGATCAGTTCGTCGATCTTGCCGTTGGAGACTTGCGCCAGGATGCGGTTGCCCTCGCCGATGGGCAGCAGGATCGCGTCTAGCATGGTGTTGACGCCGCGCACGATCTCCGCGTACGCGCCCTGGAAGTTCTCCGGCTTGCCGCGGTCGGAGAGCTGGCCCTCCTTCGAGGCTTCGATCAGCCGCGCCAGTTCCTTCTGCAGGCTCTGCAGAACCTGGGCTACATTGTTGATGGCCACCTTCATCTTCTCGTGGTCGCCCTTGTAGGTCGCGGCGATCAGTTCGTCGATCTTGCCGTTGGAGACTTGGGCCAGGATGCGGTTGCCCTCGCCGATGGGTAGAAGAATCGCGTCCAGCATGGCATTGACGCCGCGAACGATCTCCGCATACGCGCCCTGGAAGTTCTCCGGCTTGCCGCGGTCGGAGAGCTGCCCCTCCTTCGAGGCATCGGTGAGCCGCGCCATCTCCTTCTGCAGGGTTTGGGTGACGACGGCCACGTTGTTGACCGCAAACTTCATCTTCTCGTGATCGCCGTGGTAGGTCTGGGTGATCAGTTCGTCGATCTTGCCCGCGGATATCTGCGCCAGAACACGGTTGCCTTCCCCGATGGGCAGAAGAATGGCGTCCAGCATCTCGTTAATGCCTTGAATCATCTCGCGATGAACGTCGTTGAACAGGCTTGCCTTGCCGCGCTCGCTGAGCCGCCCCTCCTTGGAGGCGTCCACCAGGCGCATGATCTCCTGCAACACAAGCATCGAGTCGTCAAGCTCCGCGACCGGATGCGTTTTGGGGTTCACCCGCTGGTGCTCCCCGCGTCCGTTTTCCCAATTGCCGTTTTCGGCGCCACGCGCCCTGCGGCCTTCGCTTACCAATGTACTCGGCATGAAATCCGCCCCTCCTGCGCTGGAATTCGTTCTCTCCAATATCCATCGACCCTTGACTTATCGGCCCGTCGACCCTTAATCGCTAACTTTTCGACCCGCTTATCCGATTGCCGGAGGCCGCTGAATGGGAGGAGCACGAGACTCAGCTGGTTAAATCGTTGTTGACAAGCGCTGGCATGCGCGCCAGCGCCGAAGATGCCTAAATCGCATTCGTGTGAGAGCTTTCCCTCCTGCCGCCCTGCCCCGAGCCAACGGCTGGATGAGGGCGCCACCCGTGGGTTGTCAGGCGCACGGCGTCAGCGGCCAGCCGCTCCGGATCCAGAATCAGCGCCACCGTTCCGTTGCCCAGAATGGTGGCCCCGCTCACTGCCTGGACGTGCCGGTAGAATCGGCCCAGATTCTTGATCACCGTCTGGCAGTTGCCCAGCACCCGGTCCACCACAAAGCCGTAGCGCCCGCCCTCCGTCTGAACCACGATGATCTGCTCGATCTCCGGGCGCGGAGTGCGAATCTCGAAGTGTTCGCGCAGGCGGATGTAGGGGACCAGTTTCCCGCGCACGTCGGCGATGTGCTTGCCGTTGGCCCGCTCGACATCCGCTTGGGTCAGCTCGATGCACTCCAGGATGTTGCCCAGCGGCAACACAAAGCTGGCCTCTCCTATGCTCACCAGAAGCCCGTCGATGATGGCCAGCGTGAGGGGCAGCCGGAGGGTGACCGAGGTCCCCGCGCCGGGCTCGCTGGCCACGTCGATCGTGCCGCGCAGGCTGTCCACCCGCCGCCGCACCACGTCCATGCTCACCCCGCGCCCGGAGACGTCGGTGACCTGCTTGGCCGTCGAAAAGCCGGGCTGAAAGAGTAGCGCGAAGGTCTCCGCCTCGGTGAGC
>JBEKZR010000392.1:0-3441 GCA_049509715.1 Occallatibacter sp.
GTCCACTGTGTTTGTCACCACGGCGCCAGAGAATCTCTCCAAAATCGAAAAGCTCGCCGCTGACTACAGCTTCTTCTGCGCCCGCATCGGAACCACCGGCGGCCATCGGCTCGAAATCTTAGTAGACGGCGAGTCCTTTATCTCTGCCCCGCTCGAAGAATTGCGCATGCCCTGGGCCTCGGCCCTGGAAGCCAATCTCCACGGCGAGGTTTTGGCATGACCCGGTTGCTCTACCAGGGAGTCGAAGGCGTCGCCGATCTCTCCGCCTCCCCACGCTCTTCCACTACGAACTGTCATCCTGAGCGAGGTCGCCACGGCGACCGAGTCGAAGGATCTGCGGTTGCTTTTGCTTCTCTAGTTCCTAGCCCCTATTCCCTAGTCCCTGGCCCCTTAGTCCCTCAGTCCCTGGAATTTGGCGACGAATTGCGCGAAGAATGCGGGGTCGTCGCCATCTACGGCCATCCCGATGCTGCACGCGAAACTTACCTCGGCCTCTACGCCCTGCAGCACCGCGGCCAGGAATCGGCCGGCATCGCCACCGCCGATGGCTCGCGCCTCGCCAACATCAAAGGCATGGGCCTGGTGTCGGAGATCTTCACCGACGACGTGCTCTTGAAGCTCCCCGGCCGCATGGCCATCGGGCACACGCGCTACTCCACCACCGGCGACTCGGCGCTGCTCAACGCCCAGCCCATCCGCGTCGACTCCACCAAGGGCCTCATCGCCATCGCCCACAACGGCAACCTGGTCAATCTGGGCAACGTCCGCGCCCGCCTGGAGCGCGACGGCGCTTATTTCCAAACCACCTCCGACTCCGAGATCATCGTCCAGCTCATCGCCCACTCCCGCGCCTCTACGCTGGTTGACGCCATCGCCGACTCGCTCCGCCAGGTGGAGGGCGCTTTCTCCATCGTCATGATGACCCGCGACCGCATCTTCGCCGCCCGCGATCCGCACGGCTTCCGCCCGCTCTCCATGGGCCGCATGCGCAATCTGGACGGGCCGGACACCATCGTCTTCGCCTCCGAGACCTGCGCCCTCGACCTGCTCCGCGCCGAATACGAGCGCGACGTTCTCCCCGGCGAACTGGTCATGGTCACCGAAGACGGCGTCACCAGCCGCCAATACTCGACCGGCGTTCCGCAATCCAGTTGCATCTTTGAGCACGTCTACTTCGCCCGCCCTGACAGCCGCGTCTTCGGCCGCTGGGTGCAGGAGAGCCGCGACCGGATGGGCCGCCAGTTGGCCCGCGAATCCGGCGTGCCCGCCGATCTGGTCGTCCCGGTGCCCGACTCCGGCGTATCAGCGGCCCTCGGCTATGCTGACCAGGCCGGCCTGCCCTTCCGCTTCGGCCTCATCCGCAACCACTACGTCGGCCGCACCTTCATCGAGCCCGAGCAGCGCGTCCGCGACTTCGGCGTCCGCCTCAAGCTCAACCCCGTCCGCAACCTGCTCGAAGACAAGCGCGTCGTCCTCATCGACGACTCCATCATCCGCGGAACGACCAGCAGAAAGATCGTGCGCATGGTGCGCGGCGCGGGCGCAAAGGAAGTCCATCTGCGCATCAGTTGCCCGCCCACCATCTCTCCCTGTTTCTACGGCGTAGACACTCCCAGCAAGCGCGAGCTGATCGCCGCCAACAAATCCGTCGAAGAGATCCGCCGCTTTATCGAAGCGGACTCATTGGCTTATTTATCCCTCGAAGGCTTACTCGACTGCTGCGATGGCGAAGAGCACAACGGCTACTGCACCGCCTGCTACACCGGCAACTACCCCACCCAGTGGGTCGATGTGGAAGAGATTTTGCCAGCTGGCGCTACAGTATGATTTGAGGTCAGAAACTCGATTCTGAACAGGTCAGGAGATGACGGCACTCGAAGATGCGGTGTCTCGAACGAACGAGTTCTACTTCTTGAGGGAATTCACCTTCCCCGCTGTTACGTTTGCGCCCACGTCCAGGTCGGAATTGGAACTGGCGGACGGAATCATCTGGCTGGACGACCTCGCGGTCGTATTCCAGATGAAGGAGCGGGATGGCACTGCTGACAGGTCAAAGCAAGCAAGAGACAAGTGGTTTGAAAGCAAGGTCATCGGGCGAGCGACGAAACAGATTAGAGACACGATTAATTACTTACACAAGCATGGCCCAATCTCCGCAACCAACAACTACGGTCAGACGGTTCTCCTATCGCAGCGCCAGCTAAAGACATTGCATAAAGTAGTCCTCTTTAAGGAACCTGCGACTGCAGAGCCACCCCGGCGTCCCAAATACCACAAGAGCCGAACCGTTGGACTGGTCCATCTGCTTCCGCTTGATGACTACGTTGGAATTGTGAGATCTCTTCTAACGCTCTCAGAAATCTCGGAGTATTTGGAATGGCGAGAGATGCTGAACTCAAGTTGGCCTTCAGAAGCCGAGGCTCTTCCGGAGCAGAGCTTGGTCGGCCATTACCTCCGGGGCGAGAAAGACGCGAAGCCGTCCCTATCCGATGTCGTTAATCTTCGAGTCTTGCAAGATGATATTGACGCGTGGGATATGACTGGTATTCTCACTAAGTTCCTTGAAAGGACGATGGATGACATCGGTGGGATCAAATATCATTTGATCATTCAAGAGGTAGCGAAGCTACATCGAGGCGAGCTCAGGCTATTCAAAGAGCGCTTCGTCGCCTGTATGGAGGCCGCAAAGGCCAGCGAATTCCGCCAGCCCTATCGATTCACAAGTCCTCGAACCCATTGCGGGTTTGTTTTCATACCGCTCCAATCCGAACTCCGAGAAGTAAGACGGACCGCTCTTGCAAACCTCACGGCAGCGAACAAGTACGATCAGCGTCTAGATAAATGCATTGGACTCTCGTTCGTCCGCGATGACGATGGATGGTTCACCGTGGACTGGTGCGCTCACGCAACGAAATGGGAATTTGACGAGGAGATGGAGTCTCGACTTGCAAAGTCATATCCGTTCCGCCCCGTCAAGGAACAGATAGTCTACAGATATCCCTTCAAAACAGATGGGGGCGAAATTTAGCCGCGTTTCGAGCTGTCGCTAACTCCCTATTCAATAATCCTGAAGTTCCCGCTGCAGTGCATCATGCTCATCAAGTAGAGCATCCCATCAAAGTACCTCTGCTCGCCGGAAGGAACCGGCGTATTCCAGAGTGTCTCCACAAACGCCTTCGCCACCGGTCCCGGCGTCGCCGCGAAGCTCCCCACCGCGGTCGTCGCCACCATCCCCACCGAGTGCCGCGTGGACAGCGACTTCCCGTCCAGCGTGTAGCGATCGGCGAACTTGTCGATCCCCTCGCCGTAAAGAAACTTCTGCAGCCGGTCGCTCAGCGCAGTCTCCCGGGCGTCCTTCCGCCACCACGAGTAATCCACGCTCCAGTTGCTCACGCTCCGCCACGAGTCGTAACCGAACGTCACCGGCTTTCCACCCCAGCC
>JBEKZR010000393.1:0-3434 GCA_049509715.1 Occallatibacter sp.
TGCCTGTTCTATCTGAGACGCCGCAGGCCGAGCTGGTCGAGCGGATAGACCGTATTGATACTTGCTTGGTGGCAACGAGACGAGTACGTGAGGCCTTGGCGGCGGTCTTTGATGCGAGCCTTCAAGCACTCCTGGGACGCAACCGATGACCATTGGCGGCGAGGCCGGCTCTGTTCAGCACCCCCTGATCAAATACGCTAGGGACGCCGGCTGGACCTACATCACCCGCGACGGTGCTCTCGCCCTCCGCGGCGACGAGACCGGGCTCGTCTTGTCCGACACCCTCGGCACCCAATTGGAGAGGCTGAACCCCGGCCGCGTTAGTCGTGCCCAGGCGGCGGAACTCACCCGGAGTCTCACCCGGGTCTCGCCGACACTCGCAGGGAACTTCGCGGCGTGGGAGTTCCTCCGAGGACTCAAGACGACCTATGACGAGGCGCAAAAGCGAGAGCTCAACGTCCGCTTCCTGGACGTCGAGCACCCCGAGAACAACACCTTCCATGTCACCGAGGAGTGGTCCTATCGGGAGAGACCAGAGGCTGAGGCCATCCGCTTCGATGTTGTCTTCCTCATCAATGGCATCCCGGTCCTTCTGGTAGAGACGAAAGCGGTGACCAAGGCGCAGGGCATGGGAGAGGCGCTGGATCAGGTCCGGCGGTACCACAAGGAAGGTCCCGAGCAGCTTGCGCTGGCTCAGCTCTTCGGCGTCACCCACATCATCCGCTTTCTCTACGGCGCGACCTGGAACACGGACCTCAAGAATGTCTACGACTGGCGAGATGAGGCAGCCGGAACCTTCGAGGACTTGGTCAAGGCGTTCGTGGACCAGAAGCGACTCCTCCGCATTCTCTATGACTTCATTGTGTTCCCGACCGTTGATGGCGAGCTGTCCAAGTTCGTCTTGAGACCGCATCAGATGCGGGCTGCCGACAAGGTGGTGGCACGGGGAAAGGACCCGAAAAGACGCCGAGGGCTGATCTGGCATACGCAGGGGTCCGGTAAGACCTTCACCATGATCACCGCCGGCAAGCTGATGCAGGCCGACCCGGACCTCGCCAACCCGACGATCCTGATCATCGTCGACCGGATTGACCTCGAAGGTCAGATGGAGGGTCAGCTGGAAGCGCTGGGCCTTCAGGATGCTCAGGTGGTGAAATCGCGAAGAGAGCTGGAGGATACTCTCAGGTCGGACCGCCGGGGAATCATACTCTCGATGATTCACAAGTTCGACGAGATGCCGGCGGCACTGTGCAACCGGGACAACGTGGTCGTCCTGATTGACGAGAGTCACCGAAGCACGGAGGGAGACCTCGGCACGTACCTGTTGGCGGCGCTTCCGAATGCAACGCTGATCGGGTTCACAGGCACCCCGGTGGATAAGAGCGCTCAAGGCAAGGGAACCTTCAAGTTGTTTGGGCGCGACGACCCCGAAGGCTTCCTAGATAAGTACTCGATCCGGGACAGCATCGCCGACGGCACGACCATACCTCTGGACTATGGGCTGGCCGCTCATGAGCTGTTGGTGAAACGGGAGACCTTGGAGGAGGAGTTCTTCCGCGTCGCGGAGCTGGAAGGGGTCACCGATATTGAGACCCTCAACAAGGTCCTGGAGCGAGCGGTCGTCCTCAAAGAGGAGATGAAGAGCCCAGCGCGGGTGGACGCCATCGCGAAGCGGGTGGCCGAGCACTTCCGAGGCAATGTCGAGAAGTCGGGCTACAAGGCGTTCCTGGTCGCGGTGGACCGAGAAGCCTGTGCTCTGTACAAGGCGGCACTCGACCAGTGCCTGCCACCCGAATACTCTGAAGTGATCATCAGCCCTGCGCACAACGATCCCGAGAGTCTGAAGAAGTTCGACCATGGGAAGGCCAAGGAGGAGCGGATCCGCAAATCCTTCCGCAAGGCAGACGCCTTGCCGAAGATCCTGATCGTCACCGACAAGCTGCTCACCGGCTTCGACGCGCCGATCCTTCAATGCATGTACTTGGACAAGCCGATGCGGGACCACGTCCTGCTCCAAGCGGTGGCCCGGTTGAACCGGCCCTACGAGGATCCAGACGGGCGGCCGAAGACAGCCGGCTTAATCATTGATTTCGTCGGCATCCTCGCCAACCTAGAGAAAGCCCTCCTCTTCGATTCCCAGGACATCTCCGGTGTGCTGGTGAACCTGGAGGATGTTCAGAAGCGCTTTGCCGCTCTTCTCGGCGAGGGTCGAGCGGAGTACTTAGGGATCAGCGCGGGTCTCAAGGGGGACAAGGAGGTCGAGGCGCTCGTGGAGTACTTCCGCGACCCCGAGCGTCGCCAGCGCCTTCAGAAGTACGTTTCGGAGCTGGAAGGCCTCTACGAGGTGGTTTCACCCGATGCCTTCCTCAGGCCCTACCTTGCCGACTACGAGGCGCTGATGCGGATCGCCGCGGTAGTGCGGGCGGCATTTTCCGCGGGGTTGGACATTGACCGCTCGTTCCTGCGCAAGACGGCCGAACTCGTGCAGCGCAACACAGAGACCAGCCCCATCCCGATCCTGACAACGACCCAGCGCCTCACCCCCGACGAGATCGAAATGGTGGTCAGCGACCCAGAGCGATCCGACCTGGCCAAGGTCATTGACCTTGCCAAACTGGTCCATGACTATGTCGCCAGAGAGAAGGCCCTGCAACCCGCTCTCATCCTGATCGGCGAGAGGGCCGAGGAGATCGCCGAGGCGTTCCATGATCGCTTGCTCTCCACCGGGGAAGCTCTGAAGCAGCTGGTGGAACAGGTAGAGAAGATCGTCGAGACGAAGCAGGCGAGTGAGAAGAGCGGCCTAGGCCCGGAGGCACTGGCGGCCCTCTTCTTCCTGACCGGCAGAGGGGTGCCGAGGGCCGCAGCGGAGGGAATTGCAACCCAGATTGGAGAGGCGCTTTCCACCTACCCAGAGTGGCGCGCATCGGGGCAACAGGAGAGGGAGCTCCGGCTTCGCCTTTACGGGATCCTTCTTCGAGCTGGGATTGAAGGCGATCAGGCAGGCCTGGTGGATGGGTTTCTCGGGATGCTCCGCGAGGTCAGACCGTGACCCTTGACCACCAGACCGTCGAAACTGACCGCCTTAGCCTTCAGGAGGCGAAGCGGCTGGCTCGTCGCCTGGCGAAGGAATTGCCAGATCACGAGCGAATCTGGCTATCGGACCCGCAGAGGGTGGAGAGGCGTGCTGGTCGCCTGCCGGAATCCGAGGCGGCCCCCATCTCCCGGGACGAGTTCAAGGCAGAAGTGTGGAGCTGGGCCAGGCAGTTGGAGGTGGAGCCCAAGGAAGTCCACCTGACTGGAATGCGACGAAAGTGGGGCTCCTGCTCTCCGCGGGCTCGCCTCACTTTCGACACCGCCCTGCTCCAGCAGCCCGAGGGGTTCAGGCGGGAGGCGATTGTCCATGAACTGCTGCACCTGAAGCTCCGGAATCACGG
>JBEKZR010000394.1:0-3419 GCA_049509715.1 Occallatibacter sp.
ATGCCGAGGGTTGAAAATCCAGCTGGCCCGCGCAGTCGCGCATTCTCAAAAAGGAAGACAGCCACTTCGTCTGGATTGGCCGAGGCTTGCAGAATCACCGCCCGCAACTGGCTGAGCGGCCGCACCAGTTCAGCGGCGAGCGAGCGCACGCTCTCCACCCGCCGCACCTGCGCGTGCAAGGCGGCTGCGGACTCGAATTCGAGCTTGGCCGAAGCCACATCGCGCTCGGCGCGGAGAATGACGAGCCGGCTGTCGCCCCGGGTGGCCAGAAAGCTTTCGACCGCCGCGGCCTCCGCCGTGTAGCGCTCATCGGTGCAGCCCTGGTAGCAGGGCGCGAGGCACATCTTCATCTCCGAGTAGACGCACCCCGGGTGGTTGGGATTGGGGTCCAGATCGTCGGTGCAGCGGCGCAGCAGGAACAGCTTGAGAGCCTCCTCGGCGTAGCGCTCCGCCGCCCCCCGCGATGGGAACGGCCCGTAGGACCAATCGGCCTCGCGCTGGCTGGGCCGGTGGGTGACCGTGATGCGCGGGTATGGGTTGCTGCCCAGGAAGCGGACAAAGGCGGGATGGCTCAAGTGCATGCGTTCCAAAGCCTTTGCGCCGTAAATCTCCTCCAAAAGGGAAAACTGCGCGAGCAGGGATTCAAACTCCGAGCCGGTGAGCCGCCAGGCGATGCGACGCACACGGCCGGCCAACTGCAAGCGACGCGGATGCTGGGCCGAGGGCTGAAGCAGCCGGGCAAGCCGCGCGCGCAGATTGGGTGTGCGGCCAATGTACGGCTCGGCATACGCCTCCGCGCCATAGAGCGCGAAGACCGCCGACGCGACGGGCAATTGCGCCAGAACGGCCTTGGCGTCAGCGGGATCGAAGGCAATCTCCCGCATTTCCAGCTGCCGGTTTGTCCGGTCCGGTTTTAAGTTTAGAACCATCGGCGTAAATCGAATCCCATTCTTCTCCTGCTCCGCCGTAGTGGCTCGGAATCCTAATCTCTCGTACACAGGAACGGCATAGCGTCCAGAATTCACCGTGAAATTGGCAAGATTTGGGATCGCCTCCCGGCAGCGCTCTATGGTCAATTCCACCAAACGGCGGGCGATCCCGCGCCGCTGAAACTTCCTGTGCACAAAGAGCAGGCAGAGATGGTGATTTTCTTTGGCGGCAGCCACGGCAACAATCTTCCCGCCTGCTTTGCAGCAGAGCACAAAGAAGACCTCCTCCTGCGAGCGCGCTTTCAGCTTCTCCGGAGTGATAAAGGATCGGAACTCCTCGATTCCCCGCGGCGCATAGCCTGCGGCCTCGAACTCGCTGAAGACCTCCCAGACGAGTGCCGAGACCTCGGCCTCCTCGCCCGGTTCCATCGGCTTGAATCGCAGTTCCGCATCCACAGTTAGCTCCTACGCTCCCGCAATCGTCATGCCGTCGATGCGCAGCGTGGGTGAGGCAATCGCCCCGCGAAACTCCAGGTCGCTGCCGATGGCGGTTACGTTCAAGAGCATCTCGGCGAGGTTGCCTGCGATGGTCACCTCTTCGACCGCGTGGGTGAGCTGGCCGTTCTCGATCCACAGCCCGGTTGCGCCGCGGGAGTAGTCGCCGGTGACCACATTGACGCCGAAGCCCATCAGGCTGGTGACGTAGAGACCGGCTGGGACCTCTCCGAGGATCTGCGCTTCGGTTAATGTTCCGGGCTGGACAAAAAGGTTGCCGCAGCCGATGCCGGGCGTGCCGGCCAGTCCGCGCGAGGCGTTATGAGTGGACTTCATGCCCAGCTTGCGCGCGGTGTAGGTGTTCAGGAGATAGTTGCGCAGCACGCCGCCTTCGACCACCACCGTGCGCAGGGAGGGCAGTCCCTCGCCGTCGAAGGGCGAGGTGCCGAAGCCGCCCGCGCCGGTGGGCAGCAGCATGGTGTTGTCGTCGATGAGGTGCAGGCTCGGGGCAGCGATCTGCTGGCCCAGCCGGCCGGCCAGAAACGAGGCGCTGCGCCAGATGGCGTCGCCGGAAGCGGCTTGAAATATCGTTCCGATCAGCGACTGCGCAACCTCCGGCGCAAAGACGATGGGAACCCGCTGTGTAGGAACGCGCCGGGCGCCGAGACGGCGAATGGTGCGGCGTGCTGCTTCCCGGCCCACGGCCTCGGGAGATTCGAGATCGTTGAGGCGCCGGGCGCTGGACCACCAGCCGTCGCGCTGCATCTGGCCGTTGGCGTCCATGGCCAGCGGGGCCACGGAGACGCCGGCATAGCTGGTGCGGTAGCCGCCGGCAAAGCCGCGCGAGTTGGCCAGCGCCTTGCGCCCGGTAGAGGCGTCGAAGCTGCCGCCGTCGGAGTTGGTAATGCGCGGATCGGCCGCGAGGGCCGCGGCTTCGGCACGGCGCGCCCATTCGATGCGCTCCGGGCCATCGAGCGAATAGACATCGTCGTAGTAAAGATGCAGATCGCCACTATTTGAGGTGCACGAGCCGAATTCCGCCGCTTCGGGCAGGCCGGCGCAAGGGTCTTCCTCGGTGACTTTGGCCAGAGCCAGCGCGCCTTCGACCAACTGGCGGATGCCGTCCGCGGTCAGGTCGCTGGTGGAGGCCGAGGCGGACTTTGTGCCGAGAAAGACGCGCAGGCCGAGGCCGCGCGAGCCGGATTCCTTGAGCGTCTCCACCTGGCCCATGCGCACATTCACGCTGAACTCGTCGCCCTCGCGGGCGACTGCTTCGGCATCGCTGGCGCCGGCTCTCACCGCCAGCGCCACCACATCGGCGGCCAGGGATTCGAGGTCGAGAGCGGCCGGTTCGGGCTGGGTTGCGGCTTCGGGCATGGGTCAACAGTAACAAAACCGGCACGGTTGGACACAGTCCGCGGGCCAAAGCCAAGGACTCAGCGATCCTTAAAATCGCAGCATTTTGCGCGAAAAGCCGCCCAAAAACGCGATTTTTCGCGGTCAAAGTTTACCATTGAGATAACAGGGTCGCTTTGCGTGTAGACGATAAATCTATGATTCAGAACGGTATGGGGACATGAGCCACCGCCCAATGCCCGTATCCGGTCCACGGCTGCCGTCATGCCGGCAGTATCTTGAAAGAATAGGCGTGATGGCAGGGCGGATCGTGCGGAACCCAAATTCTAAGTCCATCCGGCTCCCTCGTCCACCTGACCTCGCTCTTCGTCCCCAGCAGTTCCACCTTGCGAATCTGGCGCTCGTAGTGCGGCGCGGTGCTGGCGAGCGATTTGATGAACACCTGGTTCTCCGCTGGCCATCCCAGAGCGATTGCGTACAGAACATCCCCTTTGGTTGTGAAGCGTATGTCCCTGGAGTCGAATTGGTGTTTGGACAGCTGATATGCGGCGATGCCTTTAGCCTCTGTTGACGGTCCTTCACCGTAGATCTTCCAGGGACGAGAGCCTTTGATTGCCTCGCTATTGATCTGCTGCCACT
>JBEKZR010000395.1:0-3401 GCA_049509715.1 Occallatibacter sp.
CACGTGCGCTAGACTGCGCACAATCGAGGAAGCAAGCGCAACGGTAGTTGCCGTTCTGTATACCTATGCGCAAAAAGGTGGATTGGTGCCTGTAAGGCACTGCCCGCCGCTGTAGGAAGACACGAAAAGCCCGCAAGGACGCAATGCCTCGCGAGCGCGGCCTGTTGCCTGTGCCCCCATCCGAATTCTGTACCCTGCTCTCGCCGATCCCAAAGCCCGCTTCTGCCGCTCGCCCGCCAGCCACTCGCCACTCGTCAACGAAGAATCCCAGCGATCCCCGCTAACCCTTTGGCACTACGGCACTTAACAACCGCTGTGCGCCCGCCGCCAGAGTGCTTGGCCCTCCTCTGACATACCGGCGCATTGCGTGCCACTCCACAATGCTCATGACGCGCCGCCCAGCTCCCGCTCCATTCCATGAAAACCGGAAAGAGCCGAAAAGACGCGCACAGAATATCGTAACGCGTTCCGGCCGGGCTTGCAAGTCCTTGAGACGTATTGTTCTGGCCTATTTGATCTCGATCGTCGCAATGCCTTCGAACTTCTTGCGGATCGCCTCGGCCTCGTCCTTGGTCGCGTTCTCCTTGAGCGCCTTCGGTGCTCCATCCACCAGGTCCTTGGCTTCCTTCAGGCCCAGCGACGTGATTTCGCGTACAGCCTTGATGGTATTGATCTTATTGGCGCCAAAGTCCTTCAGAATTACCTGGAACTCGGTCTTCTCCTCAACCGCCGGAGCCGCCGCGCCCGCCGCCGCCACCGCTACCGGGGCCGCCGCCGCCGCTGAAACGCCCAGCCGCGCTTCCAGCTTCTTCACCAGAGCCGCCGCTTCCAGCAGGCTCAGGGCCACAATTTGCTCTTCCAACTGCACCAGATCCGCCATTTTCTTCTCCAATCAGAATCGTTGTTGAAATACCTGTCCGAGCCAACAACTCTCGTCCAAAAGGCCGCCCCACGCAGTGGAAGTTTCCGATGCGCCAGACCCGCGCCCTTCCCGCCTGTTCTACGGCCAAATCCCTTAAAAACCAGCTTTTAGATGTTAGCTATTAGCTTCTAGCTCACTCATGGTCAAACCAGCGATCCCGGTTTCCCAAAGAAAAGCAAAAATCCAAGAGCTAAAGGCCAAGAGCTAATAGCTCGCGGCGCTACGCCGCCCCGGCAAACTTCTCCTTCTCCACGCCCTGGCCCAGCACCACCACCAGGTCCCGGCCCGTGGCATTGAGCACGGTCGCCAGCCGCTGCGCCGGCGCATTGATAAGGAACAGCAGCTTCGAGAACAGCTCTTCCTTGCCCGGCATCGTCGCCAGCGCCTTCACTTCGTCTGCGCTTAGCAGCTTGCCGTCCACAATGCCCAGCTTGAACTGGAACTCCGCGTTCTCGCCCGCCCACTTGGCAAAGACCTTGGCCAGCGCCACTGGGTCGCCGCCGGTAAACGCCACCGAGTTCACGCCCCGCAGCCCCTTCAGCGCGGCCTCCACCTGCGTGCCCTGGCCGGAAATGGCTGCCAGCTTGTTCTTCACCACGCGATACTTGCCGCCCGCCTCGCGGATCAGCTTGCGCAGCGCATAGTCCTTGGCCACGGTCAGCTTGCTAAACGTGCCGATAATCGCCGTCGTCGAGCTCTCCAGTTCACGCGCCAGCAACTGGACCTTCTCCGTCTTCTTCGCCCTTGAAATCGCCATGTCTTCGCTCCGCTACGACAGTGCACAGTGATCAGTGAACAGTGGTCAGTTCCCACGCTCCAACTTGATCCTCGCCCCTGCCTCCTGATCCTCTTTTTCACTCGCCCATCGGGCGTTCAATTGAAATCCTGTTCTCAGCCCGCTCGCGCCGGGCAAAAAAGCTGGTCAGTCCGAAACAAAAACTGTTCACTGACCACTGTTCACTGCCTCTCAATGCTTCCCCGCCGCGTCGGCAACCGCCGAATCCAGCGGCACGCCGGGGCCCATCGTCGAGCTCAGCGTCACGCTCTTGATGTACTTGCCCTTGGCCGCCGAAGGCTTGCTGCGGACGATTGCGCCGATCACCGTCGTCGCGTTGTCGATCAGCTTCTGCTCGTCGAAGCTCAGCTTGCCCACCGGAACGTGCACCAGGCTGGTTTTGTCGGCGCGGTACTCCACCTTGCCGGCCTTGATCTCTTTCACCGCCGCCGCCACGTCCATGGTCACGGTTCCCGTCTTGGGATTCGGCATCAGACCCTTCGGTCCCAGCACCTTGCCCAGCCGCCCCACCACCTTCATCATGTCCGGCGTGGCGATCAGCGCGTCGAAGGCGGTCCAGTTTTCCTTCTGGATCTTCTCCACCATCTCTTCGCCGCCCACAAAGTCCGCGCCGGCCGCGGTGGCGTCCTTCTGGCGGTCGCCGGAGGCGATCACGGCCACCGTCTTGGTCTTGCCCAGCCCGTGCGGCAGAACCACGGTTCCCCTCACCATCTGGTCGGCATGGCGTGTGTCAACGCCCAGGCGCATGGTCAGATCGACGGTCTCGTCGAACTTGGCGTACTTCACCTGCTTCAGCAGGCTTACCGCCTCGGGCAGAGGATACGCTGGCTTGGTCACAGCCGCGCGCGCCTTCACAATGTTCTTGCTGGTCTTCCTGGCCATTCTTCCCTCGTCTCCCACCGCCTCTGCCAGCTCCGCTTCGCGGAGTGCCCGGAGGTGCTGGCCGCACGGGCAATATCTTTTTTGCCCCTACAGCAGCCCCATCGAACAGGCCCAGAAACCGTGGTGCTAATGACGGCCCAGGGATTTCCCTGGGCGCATCTTTGAATCATAATCAAACGGCCGCCGGAATGCAAACCGGAACCCGAAACAGCAATAGAAATCAGGAATTTTGCCTTTCCAATTCCAACCCCCTTGTGGCACACTTCCACCCATGGGAAGCAAAGACAAAGGCAAGAAAGAAGCCAAGAAAGCGCCGAAACCCAAGCCTAAACCGGAACCCGGCCGCAAACGCGAAGGGTTCATTCCAGCCCCGCCGAAGTAGGGCGCCAACAACTCGTCCCCTCCGGCGCGCCATCAGACGCGGCAAGGCCCTCCCGCCAGGGAGGGCCTTGCTGCTGGTAAAGTGTGGGTGCCTCATCCTTCGCGTTCATTTGCGAAGGGTGGGAAGTGTGCCTACGCCTCAACCTCAATTCCCATCGACCGCGCCGTGCCCTTGATGCTCTTGATCGCCGTCTCCACCGATGCCGCGTTCAGGTCGGGCATCTTCTGCGTGGCGATCTCGCGCACCTGCTTCTCGGTCACCTTGCCGATCTTTTCCTTGTTCGGCGTGCCCGATCCCTTGGCCACCCCGGCCGCCTTCATCAGCAGAACCGCCGCCGGCGGCGTCTTGGTCACAAAGCTGAAGCTGCGGTCGCCGTATACCGTGATGACGACCGGAATGATCAGCCCGGCCATCTCCTT
>JBEKZR010000396.1:0-3394 GCA_049509715.1 Occallatibacter sp.
CGCACTCATCGATAAGGCGCTTCAACTCGATGAGCGTAACACGGATCTTCGCAACGAACGCGCAAGAATCATTCAAGAATTGGAGCGGACAACCAGGGAGCGTACACGCCGGGAGTTCAGCGATGCCGCGCGAGGCCAACTCGCTCTCCGGCAGTATACGGAAGCCATCAAGAATCTGCGCGCGGCGCTGGAGATTGACCCAACAGATAGCGAAACGCAGCAACTATACCAGAGCGCAGTTGAGCGCCAGGAGGAACAGCGGCGCCGCAAAATCATCGACCAAATCGTCGCCGAAATCTCGGAATCCATTTCAGGTGAAGACTACGAACGCGCGCTTGTCCTCACTCAACGCGCACTGGAACGTCTCCCCGGCGAGGCCGTGCTGTTGCAGTTGAAAGCCGACGCAGAAGCAAAGCAACGTGAAAAAGCCGCGGTGAAGCTGGTGGAGAAGACTTCGCTGCATGTTTACAATTCTTTTCTGACCAACCCCCAGGAGGCTCTAGCCGTCGTTCAGCAGGCCCTCGAACAGATGCCTGGGGAACCTAGGTTGATTTCCCTTCAGGAGAAGGTTGTCCAGCAGATTAGCAAGGCTAGCGCCGAGGAACTCAAATCTCAGGCCCTGAAGCGGGCGCAAGCGGCCATTGATGCGAAGCAGTTTGACCAGGCCGTCCAGATTCTGGAGGCCGCGGTAATTGAGTGTGGCGAAGCCACGGAAATTGCATCCTTGCTGACTTATGCGCGAGAGCAGAAGCGAAAGTTTGAACTGAGTCAGGCAGTGGCCAACGCGACCCGTCAAGCGCAGCCGCTTATGGCCTCCGGTGATTTTGAGGCCGCCATCGCCCTTCTGCAACCCGTTGCTTCGCAAACCGGGGATGCGTCTATCGAGCAACTGCTGCGCCAGGCAACCAGCAGCCGCGCTGAGTTAGACCGGCGCATCGAAGCCGTCGTGAGCCGCGCGCAGGCACTGAGTGAAACCAGTATCGACCAGGCGTTACAGTTCCTTTCGAGCCAGTCCCAGGATATTCAGCGCCATTCGCGCGTACGTGATTCGCGCTCCAGGCTGGATTGCATCAGGGAGCAGGAACGACTGACTGCGCAGGCAATCCGGGATGCCGGCGATGCGCTCCAGAAGCGTGACCTGCGCAATGGTCTCGATGGAATCGAATCTGTGCGCAGCACCTATGGCGACTCCCCACGGCTCTCCTCGGCAATCGCTGAATACAAGACCAGGCGCGCGCAAATTGCCAATGAACTGCTTGCTGCGGCAATCGAAGCGGCTACTCAAGCCATTCAGCAAAACGACCGGCCCCGAGCTGTTGATGCGCTCGACCGGGTAGCTGATGTGGCTGAGTATGCGGACTCCGGATTACAAGCCAACTTAAAGCGCTTGACCAAGGAAGCTGGAAAGTCCTCTCCCAAAAAGCAGGTACGGGCCGAAGCTCAGCCAGCGCGAGCCAAGTCCGGCGTTCCGCGTGCGCTCTTGTTTGGAGGCATTGCTGTAGTCGTACTCGGGGCGGCTGGCGCAGCATTTTGGTTGCTGCGTCCCGCGCCTGCCGCGCCCATGGGCGTTCTCGAACTCAACGCCACACCCTATGCCGAGGTGGTGAGCGTGACCTCGGACAAAGGCAAGGTCATAAGCCTCCCTGGCGGAGATCATTGGACTCCGTTGCGCCTCGACGGGATTCCAGCCGGCAGATATGCCGTGGACTTCAAGGGGCCCGATGGAACCACACAGAGGCAACAATGCGATGTGGCTCAATCCGAGCAGGTATGCAACATCGAATTAAAGCCCGTCGACGACACGGCTATCGAAGAAATCATGAGAGGGGCAAAATGATCCCGCAGCGAGCGATTTGCGTTCTCATTCTCCTCCTGTGCGCAGCGCTGGCGCCGCCGCCGAATGCACAGGAAAAGCCCAAGCAGCAGGCAAAGGATCTGGCGGAAAGAGCGAAAGGCGAAGGCAACGACCGCGCCCAGCAGGTCCAGGATTTCTGCGAGGCGGCACAATTGGAACCTAAGGACAAAAAGTATACCGAAGCCTGCAATAGCTATCGCACGGGGTTGATCCAAGACGATACGGCCTACCTGGCGAGCGCCATTGCGGCATACAAGAATCATGACCTAGATAGGGCCGAATCCCAGGTAAAGCTTGTTACAAGTTATGACAATAAGTTATCCGGACAAGCCAAGTTCCTGCTGGAAAGGATCAGGAACGATAGACTTCCCGGCCAGTTGAAGGCTGCCTGGGAGAGAGGCGACTTCAACGCTGTCGGCACGCTGGCACAAGGCATTACCAACCCGGACATCAGAGCAGTTGCGAGCGCGTACGTCAACAATGTCAGCCTTTACAACGGGTACATCGATCAAGCCCGGAAGATGGAGAACAGCAATCCCCAGGAAGCAATACGGCAATATACGTTGGCGATGAACCTGAACCCCAATGGACCGGATCATCCCGCGGGGAAAATCGCGGAGTTGCAAAAAGCGATGCTGGCAAAGAGCGCTCCGCCAACTCCAACTCCCGCTCCCGCTCCCAAGCCCGCGGTCAGTTCGAGTGTGGATATCGCCAAGAAAGTAAACAAGCTACTTGGCGATGCACGGAATGCGGAAAAACAGGGCAATCAGCAAGATGCGCTCAGCGATTACGCAATGGTCCTGAAACTTCAGCCGGGTAACCAGGATGCGCAAAGCAATACTGACAGAATTGAGCAGGCGATCAGGAACGATCCAGCGGCTGCTAGGAACGAACTAAAATCGGCAATCCGGTATTTCTACCATTCGCAGTTCGACGATGCGCGGAGAGCGCTCTTGGACTATCTGGAGTCCCCGAAGACCGCCCTGGACCCAGGTGTGGCGGACTTCTACCTGGGAGCAACCCTGGTCGAACGGTCGATGCTGAAAACGCCGCGATCGAATTGGCAGGGGCCTTCCCCGGAGGCATTGTCGGCATTCAAAGAAGCTCGAAATGCCAATTACAATCCGGTGCGAGCCTACATCTCTCCCACTTTGCTAAAGATCTGGGACTCAACCGGTCAATAAACCGATTGCCTTTCTAGGGCGGAGTTACACCGCTGGCGGCCATTCCTGCCGCGATCCCGCCCAAGCCGCCTGCGCCGGGCGATGGCGTCCCAACCTCCCCAATGATGCAGGTCGGAGAGCCCATTACGATCACTCCTCCATGCACCGTCATGTCTCCCAGGCGGGCGGCTGGAAGGAAGTTGATCATCACCCCCATCGATCCCAGGACGATCACATCTGGAGGGCCTACGCAGGTCGCCATGGTAGTTACAGTGGCGGCTGGCAGGAAGTCGATGAGCACCGTAGGCGCACCAGGGGGCAGGATGGGGCCGCCCACATGAGGCACAACGCCAGTCACCATCGGACAGACGTGCAT
>JBEKZR010000397.1:0-3392 GCA_049509715.1 Occallatibacter sp.
GGAGTACATATCGTCGGCTGCCTTGATGACCTTGGAGTTCGATTCGTAGGCCCGCTGGGCCAGCACCATCTGCACAAACATGGTGACCACGTCCACATTCGAGTTCTCCAGATACCCCTGTTGCAAGGTACCCAGTCCCTCCGTTCCCCCGGGGTTGCCCAGCACCGGGTCGCCGGAGCTGAGCGTGGTCTGCAACAGGTTCGAACCCATGCTCTCCAGGCCGCCTGGGTTGGGAAAGGTGGCCAACTGCAGTTGGCCCAGCTGCGAGGGGTTCTGTTGTCCCGCCAGGGTTGCGTTCACCACTCCATATTGGGTGATGGTGACGGCGGTCGCATTGGCGGGAATGGTGATGGTGGGAATGATCGGGTCTCCGTCGGTGGTCACGATGGTCCCCTGGTTGTTGAGCTGAAACTGGCCGGCGCGGGTGTAGGCGATGGTTCCGTCCGGCCGCTGCACCTGGAAGAACCCCGTGCCTTCGATGGCCACATCCAGCGGGTTCGATGTCTGGTTCAGCGACCCCTGGGTCATGATGACCTCCGTGGCCGCCGATTTGGTGCCTAATCCGACCTGCAGCCCGGCCGAGACGGTGGACTGGCTCTGCGCCGCCCCCGGCGTCACCAGGTTCTGGTAGACCATGTCCTGAAACTCCAGCCGCAACTGGCGAAATCCGGTGGTCGACGAGTTAGCCAGGTTGTTGGCGATCGTGTCCAGGTTCAACTGTTGCGCGCTCATGCCGCTGGCGGCGGTGTACAGGGCTCGAATCATGTTTTTCCTCGTTTCGGAAGAGATCGCTGGCTCATGTTCATACCTTGGGCAAATCCTCGGTGGCGATCTTGTTGAATTCGGTATGGAAGACGGTGAGCGCCTTCTGCATCATCTCCGCCTCACGCTGTATCAGGATCAGGTTCAGCATCCCGGGGATCATGCCCTGGTTGGCGGCCTCGAGCGTCCTTTGGTGGACCGATGCCTGCTTTGAAAGCACCGGCGCGACCCCTTCGGGCGCGATATAGCGGTTGGCCCCTTCGGGGGTCAGTTGAGTTCCGGAGGGAAAGGTGAAGACGCCTACCGTTGCCACCGTGCCTCCGGCCACTGAGAGGACTCCATCAACACCCACCGACACCTCGCCGGGCGGGACGGGAATCGGCTTGCCGGTCGTCGACAGCACCGGCTCGCCCGCCGCAGTGACCAGTTGCCCGTTCTGAGCGCGGTTGAAGCCGCCGTCGCGGGTGTAGCGAAGACCGTTGGCCGTTTGAATCTGAAAGAATCCCTCGCCTTCGACGGCCAGATCGAGCGCATTGCCGGTCTGCTGAAGTGCGCCCTGAGTCATATTGAGCCGGTCGCCGCCCAGCAGGCCAAAGTTGTTCACCGTGCGCCCCAGCTGCGAGTCCTGCCCGTCGGGACCCAGCAGCACGGAACGGAAATACTCCTGCTCGGACCGGTAGCCGGGGGTCTGAGAATTGGCCAGATTGGAGGCCGCGATATCCAGCGCCTGGGTCCGCGCGATCAGTCCGGTCATCGCCGCATAATACCCACTGTCCATCGGACGCATCTCCTGTCGCACAAGGAGCTATGCAGGTGGAGGACCGGAAGAGCGGAGGAGGGATTAGAGCAAAATCATGAAAGGGGGAAGGATCGGAGAAACGGAGGGAAGAATGCCGTAGGGAGCCGGGAAAAGCAGGTCGCGGCGGCCTGCGTGCCAGCAAAAGCATTCCACAAGAAATCGAAGCCGGACTTGGCGAACCGCGGTAAGACACGGCGCACCCGGCAAACCCCGGCATGGCTTCGCTTAGGCCGCTCCGTAGGTTGACTCCAGACCAGCGTTCACTTCAGCAGCTGCTGAAGGTTTACTGCAAGCTATCGCAGATGATGGTCACTTCGAAGCTCGCGTCCTCGAAACGGTAGGTGTGGTTCAAGCGGAACTCAGGGGCCTGGACGTGTAGGTTGTAATCCCTGCCGGTGATGACGGCCGGAACCGACAGCCCGCAGTTGGCGGCCAGGTTCGGGACCTTGCTCTTCCAACTTCCAGCCAGCATATTGCAGATCTCGCCAATTCCGTCCTTCACGGTGTCGTCAACCTCGTCAAACTCCATACTAGTCATGTGCGCGGCGATCTTCATAGCCGCCGAACTGCCGCTTTTGAAGACGCAGGCCCCGCTCAGCAGTCCGCCAAAGCCAACCACCGCCGTCACCGACTCCGGCTCGATGACCGCTGGCGCTGGTTGGCGCCGGCAGTCGACTCCCAGCATCAGATGAAAGACCTCTTCCACACTCGCATCCAGGTTCCGGGGATCGGAAACCAGTTGCACGGATTCACGCAACGAGACCGTCATCGTATGCCCCATTTCCCTTTCGCCGCTGCCTCGCCCGGTCGCGATTGCGGCATTACGCACACCGTTCAACAGCACACTGCCACCTCCGGACTACGCCGCATGGATCAGCGGCAGCACCCGTTCCTTTACCTGCTCGGGGGTAAACGGCTTGCGGATATAACCCTGCGCGCCTGCCAGAATGGCCTGCTTGACGTGCTCCTCGCTGGACTCGGTGGTAATCATCACCACCGGGACGCCGGGAGCCAGGTTCTGCGCCCGGAGCTGGCGCAGAAACTCCAGCCCATCCATCGAAGGCATGTTGATATCGGAGAGAATCAGGTCCACCTGTTTGGCCTTCAACAGCTCCAGCCCCTCGGTGCCGCTGCCGGCCTCGTGCACCAGCAGCGAATCCAGGCCCGCCTGGCGAAGCGAACGCTCCACAATCTTGCGCATCACCGAGGAATCGTCGACGATCAGGGTTCGAATCTCACTCATGCTCAGGCTCCTCCGCTTTAGTGTGTATCGGCTTCCCCGCGCCATCCATGAGAGGAACTTCCGGCCGATCAAGCCTCCATCCCCATCTCAGTGCGCGCCGATCGAACAGATCAGGTCCTGGACCCAGGCGACCTCCGGCAGAGGTCCGCTCTGGGGCTTCAGCCACATCCTGAGCCACAGGCAGTCGTGGGCCCCGACCAGACGTGACTCGGCCGGCCGCACCCTCTCAATCGATCTTGAAAGCGCGTGGACCAGCGCCGGCTCAGAACTGGCCTCGATCAGCTCCACCCGGGGAAACCGCGCGTTCAACATGCGCGTTTGCGCCGGACGGAACAGCGATCCCTGCACCAGCCCGCTCTCCACCCGCAATCCCGTCATCCGCTCGATGGCCAAGGCCAGCACCGTATCGAGCCGGTCCTCAAAGCCCAGATAGAGGAGCTTGCCCGCGGCCACACGCAAGGGAAGCGCGCCAAAGGCGTCCACGAACAGCCGGGGAACCAGAACGGTGAGCGCCTCTGCGTCGTGGAACTCCAACGGCAGCACTGGGCAGCTCCATTGCAACCCCAATGCCCTGGTCACCAACTGTTC
>JBEKZR010000398.1:0-3384 GCA_049509715.1 Occallatibacter sp.
CACCGGCCGGGTTGTCGGCGCCGCCGGCGATTGCGAAGCTGCCGCCAAGATGGATCGTCGGGAGCATCAGTAATGACAGCAGGAAAACTCCCAGTGAAAAGGCGACGGCGAGGCGCGCGTGCCGGCCTACGAAGTCGACGGTTTTCCGCGCCAACAGGGGAAGGAGCCGGAAGGTAATGGTCTCCGGAGCGCGCGGCCTGGAAAACCTCCACCAGAGCTGCATCAGGGCGGGAACGGTCAGCAGGGTGTGGAACATCATCATGAACATTCCGACCGTGAGGATGAATCCGAACTCGGCCAGCGCCTTGAATCCGGAAGTGGCCAATGCCGCGGTGGCGGATGCCGCCGTCACAATGCAGAGGACAATGCTGACTCCGGTGGTTTCAAAGGTGTTCAGCACGGCGGCATTCAGTGTTCCGCCCTTTACCCATTCCTGCGGCGTGCGGTTGAAGAAATGCACGACCTGGTCGTCTCCCAGTCCCGCCAGGATGGCAATGAAGGACAGGCTGATAAGGTTGACTTCCCCGGGATAGAAACTCGCCACGCCCGTGGTCCATAGAATGCCCAGGCTGGTGGGCAGCAGCGACAGGAGCAGCATCGGAATGCGGGGGTAGACCAGCAGGCACAACACCAGATTACCGATGATCGAGACCAGGGAAACCCGGCGAATATTTTTTTCAATGAACTTGTGGTCCTGCTCCGCGTAAACGTAAGCGCCGGCCTGAATGGCCCGCACGCCGGAATCGCGGAAGGCGGGCTCCGCGGCCATCGACTGGATGTGCTCCCGCGTCCACTGCACGGTTTGGCCGGCGAATTTGAAGTCCACGGCCGACTGGCGAGGCTCGGCAATGATCAGCAGCGCCTTGTGGTCCTTGCTGAAGAATCGGTTCCCGCTACCCCATCCCAGGTCGAAACTGGCGAACTGCGAGAATCCCTGGCTGTTCTGTGCCGCCACTCCCATCAGGCCAAGTGGATCCGCAACAAAGTAGTCTGCTCCCAGAGTAGAGAACGGCGTAACCAGCTCGGCGGCGGAGCGGCGAATGTTTTGATGAATCTGTTTGGGGTCCAGCCGTCGTTTGAACTCTTCGGTTTGATCGGGCAGGACGAAGGCCGGAAAGTTCCAGGTAAAGTACCGCACGATGTTGAGCAGTTCTTCGTCCTTCAAGCCGCAGCGCGCCTGCTTGAATAGCCCGCTGGCTTGCATCTCGGCGGTGAGACGGTCGGCCATCTCCTCCATCTCGCCGGTTGCATCCGCTCCGCCCTCCGGGGCCTCGATCAGCACGAAGTGTTGATTGCCATAGCCTAGTTCGTTCCCGATCTGGCTTGCAGCCTGCCATTGCGGGTCGCGACTGCCAAACAGGTCGGTCAGGTCGGAGCTGGCGCGCAGGTTGTGAATGTTGGCATAGAGAAACAACGTCAGAACAAGCGCAAGGCCCGTCACCATCCCCGGATGACCAATCACCAGGCGGCCCACCAGGCGCATGAAGCGGGCCATCATGACGCGATCTCCGCCACGGGTCTTTTCGCGATGAACAGAATATGAGCCAGAGGCAGGCGGTTTCTGAAGCGGCGAGTTTCAACCTGCATGCCCGCGCCCTCCAAAACATTTTTATACTGCTCTGCATGGAGCATCAAGGGCCGTGTGCCCGCACGCTCGCAGGAGAAGATCAAGCTGTCGAAAGCCATGGTGATTGCGGACCACAAACCGCGCTCACAATCATGTACCCGGAAGATTAGTCTTCCCTGGGGCGTGAGAGCCGAACAGCACCGTTGCAACAAGGCCAGTTGTTCCTCCGCGGAGAGATACTGCAAGACATCCAGAATAAGAATCAAACCCGCCGGCGGAAGTTCGAAATGACGTACGTCCGCAACGCTCACGTCTGCGTTCAGGGTGCTGAGGGCCTGGCGTGCGACTGCAATTCGATGCGGATTCAAGTCGCAACCGGAGAGATGCCGGCTGTTGTCACCGAAAGCCGCAAAACAGAGAGCCATGCCGTAGCCGCAGCCGAGATCCACGACCGTCCCCGACCCCAGGTCTTCGGCGGCAAGCAAGCCGAATATTCGATCCAGCCGCAGCTTCCACCGGACGAACCCGCGGTCGAACCGCGGGCTTCGGGCAAAGGTCCGATTCACGAAGCGAATGCGCTCCCGCAGTCCTGGATTGCGAGGCGCCCTCAGATGAACGATCCATGCGGTAATAGCCGCGCCAACGCCGCCGGCCAACACGCCGAGCACAAGGCTGCCCACCACAAAGGACAAAAACTCCTCTTTCATATGCGGTCGGGTCAATGCGGCAAGATTCCAGGGCTGAAATGAGCCGCTACGGACAAAGCTGCCGAGTTCCACGGAGGACACAATAATCAGGGGCAGAAACACCGGATTGTTGATGAACGTACTGGCCAGGGTCAGCGGCTTGTTCAGCCTGAAGAGCAACGCCAGACCTACTGCCGCCAGGGTCTGAAACCCGTAGATGGGAACAATGCCGATGAATATCCCCAAAAACACGGCTGCGGCAGCCCGGCCCGGATCAAGCCGCTCGGTCAGCAAGGCGGTTGCAAACTGCCGCGCGCGAGTCTGAAATCTTCCCATGGTGGCCTCTTCGCTTGTTCGCCTGGTCATCGGGCCGACACCACCGATAACTCGCCTTCGGCTACGATTTCCCCGTCCACACGCACCGTCCCGCTGATGTAAGCCATCTGCCCGGCGCCGGTCAGCTTCGTTGTTTCAATGCGCAGTTGCTGTCCGGGGGTTACTGGCTTGAAAAACTTGAAACGGTTTACGGCCCCAAGCAGGGCAACTCCCGCGGCTCCCTGCGGAGGGGACGACCCCAGCATCACTCCGGCCGTCTGCGCCACGGCTTCAATGATAAGAACGCCGGGCAGAATGGGCCTGGCGGGGAAATGTCCGGCAAAGATCGGGTCTTCCGGGTCGACGAACTTCAAGGCAACGCAGCGGCGCCCTGGTTCCAGCTCTTCGACCCGGTCGATCCACAGGAACGGAGGGCGATGAGGAATCATCGTCTCGATTTCGCTTCGCTCGATCACCTTGGTTTGATTACCTCGAATGTTTCTGCCGGTATCTTTGCATTCAGGGATGTAACATCGATGGCGAACACGCTGTTTACGCCGCTCTTGCCGTCCACCTCCAGCGACTGAAGCAGATAATCCCGCTTGCTCAGCTTCACCACAATATAGTTCAACCTGCGCCGAAAAGCGTCCGTCCGGGGGACGAGCCTCATTTCATAATCCCGGCTATCCTCCCGCGCGGTGACGGCAAAATCCTTCTTCAGGTTATCGATAGAGTTTCCCCGGCTGAAGAAGGACTGAGTGTGGCGAACGTTGCCTCCCACCTCCATAACATCCGTATTGCCGCCGGTTGTAACAT
>JBEKZR010000399.1:0-3372 GCA_049509715.1 Occallatibacter sp.
CGCCGCCGTGCGGGTGGTCCACAGGGTTCATGCTCACGCCACGGTTAGTCGGCCTGATGCCCAGCCAGCGGTTGCGTCCCGCCTTGCCGATGGAGACATTCTCGTGGTCCGTGTTGCCCACCTGGCCAATGGTCGCCATGCAGTCGGCCAGCACCTTGCGGGTCTCGCCCGAAGGCAGCTTGAGCAGCGCGTATTCGCCCTCTTTGGCCACCAGCTGGGCCTGCGTTCCGGCCGAACGGGCCATCTGCGCGCCCTTGCCCGGCTTCAGTTCGATGGCATGCACCGTGGTGCCGGAGGGAATGTTCTTGAGCGGCAGCGCGTTGCCTACCAGAATGTCGGCTTCCGGACCCGAGGTCACCGTCGCGCCCACCTTCAACCCAACCGGCTGCAGGATGTATCGCTTCTCGCCGTCGGCATAGTGCACCAGCGCGATGCGCGCCGAGCGGTTGGGGTCGTACTCGATGGTCGCCACGCGCCCCGGAACCCCGTACTTCTCGCGCTTGAAGTCGATCAGGCGCAACTGCTGCTTATGGCCGCCGCCGTGATGGCGGATGGTCAGGTCGCCCGTGTTGCGGCGTCCCCCCGTGCGCTGCTTGACCACCAGGAGCGGCTTGTGCGGCTTGTCCGTCGTCAGGTCGTCGTTGACCAGCGAGGTCTGGAAGCGCAGCGTCGACGTTACCGGTCTGTATGTCTTGATTGCCATCGTCTTTGTCCTTCGCCAGCTTTTAGCTCTTAGCTTCTAGCTCATCCTGCTCAACAAACTTCTTCACTCAACTTCCCGGCCACCAGCTTCGATCCCGCACTCCCGAGCTAACAGCGAGAAGCTGCACTTACAGGTTGCTCACGTACTCGGGCAGCTTTTCGCCGGCCTTCAGCCGGACGTATGCCTTCTTCCAGTCCGGGCGGAAGCCCGCGTACTTGCCCCGGCGGCGCTCCTTGCCCACAACATTGGCGGTGCGGACCGCGGCCACCTTCACCTTGAAGAGCGACTCGACGGCCCGCTTGACCTCAGTCTTGGTGGCCTCGGGGGCGACATCGAAAACCAGCGTCCTCTCGGTCTCCTTCACGCCCAGCCCCTTTTCGGTAATCAGCGGGCGGCGAATCACGGTATAAAGTGTCGGCATCAGGCTGCCTCCGTCGCTGCGAGTCGCCGCGGCGACCGTTTTGACGCGTTTTTCTCCAGCATCTCGGTCAACTGCTCGATGGCGGCCGTCGAGAAGATGGCCCGCTCATAGCGCAGCAGATCGTAGGGATGCACCTCGTTGTTGAGCACCAGCTCCACGCCTGTAAGGTTGCGCGTCCCCAACCTCAGCGCATCGGTGAGGGTCTTGAAGTTTTCAACCAGCAGAGCCGTGCGCGTAACGCCCAGCTTGTCCAGCGCCGCCCGGTAGAGCTTGGTCTTCGGTTCCTTGAGCTCCAGCGTATCCACCACCGTCAGCTTGCCGTCGGCCAGCTTTGAAGCCAGGGCCGAGCGCAAGGCGCCCAGCAGCTTCTTGCGCGGGAAGGCGTACTCATAGCTGCGCGGCTGCGGCCCGTGCACCGTGTAACCATGCCGCCAAAGTGGCGAGCGCACCGAGCCGATGCGAGCCCGGCCCGTGCCCTTCTGTTTCCACAGCTTCTTGCCCGAACCGGATACTTCGGTGCGGCTCTTGGTGGCGGCCGTGCCCTGGCGCAGCGAGGCGCGGTATTGCTTCACCGCCTCCCACAGCAGCGCCTCGTTCACCTGGTCCGGTCCGTAGAGCGCATCGGCCAACTCCAGCGTGCCCACCTTGTCACCGTTCAAATTCAATACATCCACGTTTGCCATCGTCTTCTTCTTCTGCCGGTCTCTTTCTCCGGCTTCAATCTCATGCGCCGCAAGGCGCGATCACCCGCACCGGAGGTGCTACTTGCGCTTGCCTTGTGCCCTCTTTGAAGCCTTCAGCGGATCGACCTTGCCGGACCCGGCAAAACCACGGCGCTCGCGCGGTGGATTCTTGGCCTTGGAGATCAGCACATAGCCTTCGCGCGATCCGGGCACCGCGCCCTCCACCATCAACAGGTTCTCGTCGAGGTCGATGCCGCGAATGCGCAGATTGCGCACCGTCACCTGCTCCGCGCCCATGTGGCCGGGCATGCGCTGGCCCGGGAAAACCCGCGAGGGATAGCTGGAGGCGCCGATCGAGCCCTGCACCTGGAACATGTGCCCGTGCGACTTGGGTCCGCCGCCGAAGTGATGACGCCGCACCACGCCGGCAAAGCCCCGGCCCTTCGACGTGCCGCTCACATCCACAAACTTGGCGTCCGAGAAGATGTCCACCAGCACGCGGTCGCCGGCCTTGGTGGCCACGGCGCCATCGGCATCGACCTCCAGCGCGACTTCGCGGATCACCTTCACCGGCGGCGCTTCAGTCTTGGCGAAGTGCCCGGCCTGCGGCTTGGTTACCCGCTTGGCCTTGACGAACTCCACCAGGCCGATCTGCGCGGCTTCATAACCATCCCCGGCCAGCGTCTTCAACTGCGTAATCACGCAGGGGCCGGCCTGCAGCACCGTGATGGGGTGCACGTCGCCCTTCTCGTCGAAGACCTGCGTCATGCCGATCTTTTTGCCCAAAATTCCTGTAACTGCCATGTCTTCCTCACCTCATCATGCGATGTTGAATGCATCGCACTGCCGGCCCCTTCTCGGGGTTTTTGCCACTTCGTGTCGTCACCACCAGGCCTTTGCGCCCGAAGGACGCGTCCGCCTGGACGGCTAGTCCCTACTTCGCAAATGCCTTGATCTCGACATCGACTCCCGCCGGCAGGTCGAGCTTCATCAGCGCGTCCACAGTCTGCTGAGTCGGCTCCAGAATGTCGATCAGGCGCTTGTGCGTGCGGATCTCGAACTGCTCACGCGACTTCTTGTCCACGTGCGGCGAACGCAGCACGCAATACTTGTTCTTGATCGTTGGCAACGGAATCGGTCCGGCCACCGTTGCTCCGGTGCGCTTGGCCGTCTCCACAATCTCGCCCGTCGAGGTGTCCAGCACGCGATAGTCGTATGCCTTCAACCGGATGCGTATCCTCTGTCCTACCATTGGCTTCCCTTCGGGAAGGCAGTGAAGAAGTTAAGAAGTGAAATAGTGAACCGGCAAGGCCCACTCTCCGTTTCACCCGTTCACTTCTTCACTCCTTCACTCGTTCACTTCTTCACTCGTTCACTCGCTACTTCACAATCTCCGAGATGGTTCCCGCGCCCACCGTGTGCCCGCCCTCGCGGATGGCGAACCGCAGCCCCTTTTCCAGAGCCACCGGCGTAATCAGCTCCACCTGCAACTGCACGTTGTCGCCCGGCATCACCATCTCCACGCCCGCCGGCAACTCCGCCACCCCCGTCACGTCCGTGGTGCG
>JBEKZR010000004.1:0-27224 GCA_049509715.1 Occallatibacter sp.
GTCCCATCGTTGCCGAATCCATGAGCAGCGGAAACACGATGAGGAGAACGCAATGCACTGGACCAAATGCATTCCAAGAGCTGTCCTAAGCTGCGCCTTAGGCCTGTTTTCAGGGGCTGTGGCGCTGGCCGCGGGAGGGCAAACCGCGCCCGCCTATCAAACGCCTCTACCCTCACATGAAGCCAGCACCGCCAGCGAGCGGAACTGGTGGAAGAACGCCGTGATCTACGAGATTTACCCGCGCAGTTTTCAGGACACGAACGGCGACGGCATCGGGGACCTGAACGGCATTACCGAGAGGCTGGACTACCTGAAGGAGCTGGGAGTGGACGCCATCTGGCTTACGCCCTGCTATCCCTCGCCGCAGGTGGACTTCGGCTACGACATCTCGGACTACGAGAAGATCGACCCGCAGTACGGCACGCTGAAGGATTTCGACCGGCTGGTGGCCGAGGCAGGCAAGCGGCATATCCGCGTGATCATGGACATGGTGATGAACCACACCTCGGACAAGCATGAGTGGTTCCTTCAGTCGCGGTCGTCACGCGACAACCCATATCGCGACTGGTATATGTGGCGCGACGGCAAGGGCGGAACGGCCACCGACAAGGGCGCGCCGCCGAACAACTGGCAGTCGCTTTTTGGGCACTCGGCTTGGGAGTGGGATGTTGGTACGCGGCAGTATTACTATCACAAGTTCTACATTCAGCAGCCGGACCTGAACTGGAACAACCCGAAGGTGCACGAGGCCTTCAAGGAGATTATCGGCTTCTGGCTGAAGCGCGGGGTGGGCGGATTCCGGTTCGACGCGATTACGGCTCTCTTCGAGGACCCTGGCCTGGCGGATGAGGGCGTGGTGCTGGACAAGGACGGCAAGCCGGTGATCAACTCCTACGGCGACCCGGTGCTGGACGACTCGAAGACCGACAACCTGCCCGGCGTGCACACGGTGATGCAGGAGATGCGCGCGTACGCGGAGACGTTCAGTTCGGATAAGTTTCCCGGCACGCGGGTGCTGATCGGCGAGACCTACATGGGGAACATCGCCGAACTGGCCAGGATGTACGGGCCACCGGACAAGCCGGAATTTCATCTGCCGATGGATCTGCAGGTGGGCATGATCAACAAGCTGGACGTGGCCGCGTTTCGCGCCAAGCTGAAGGACGTGGAGACGGGGATCGGCGGCAATATTCCGCTGCTGGTCTTCGACAACCACGACAACCCGCGGCTGGGGGCGCGCTACGGCGACGGGGTGCACGATACGGAGATCCAACGCGCGATGGCGACGGTGCTGTTCGCGAGCCGGGGCGCGGCGCTGTTTTATTACGGCGACGAGATCGGCATGAAGACCACGCCGCCCACGCGCAAGGAGGACGTGAAGGACCCGATCGGCGTGACCGGGTGGCCCAAGGAGAAAGGACGCGACGGCGAGCGCACGCCGATGCAGTGGGATGGGAGCGTGAACGCGGGATTTACAAAGGCCGGGGCCAGACCGTGGCTTCCTGTGCCGCCGAGCGCCGCGACGATCAACGTGGAGGCCGAAAAGAACGATCCGAATTCGCTCCTGACGTGGTACCGGAGGCTGATCCGGCTGAAGAAGACGAATCCGGCCTTTGCGCACGGCGAAAACACGATGCTGGACACCAGCAACAGCAAGGTTCTGAGCTGGATGCGGCAGACGCCGGGAGCGCCGGCGGTGGTGGTGGCGGTGAACTTTACGGCTGAGCCGCAGACGGTCAACCTGGCCGCAAGCGGCGCAGGCTTGCAGGCTGGCAAAGTGAAGACGCTGCTGAAAACTCCCGGCGCGGCTGATCCGGTTTCACTGGATCGGGTGGCGCTGGGGCCGTATGGGGTTTATATAGGGGAAGTGGAGTAACTGTTGGGTTGCAGGTTGAGGTAAGAAGCGAGCGGCGGTTCCCGGTCAAACGGAAACCGCCGCTCGTGTGGGATCGACTTACTCTGTGCCGGCTTTATTCCGCGCTGACTACAATGTCCGCCAGTTTGCCGGTGAATCTTTTTCCGATCATCAAATCGTCCGGGCTGGCCAGACTTTTCGTTTGCACCGCGATGCTGGAGTCTTCCTTATCGTCGATAAATATCTTCAATGTCTGGCCGTCGTAAACAGCTTTCACGGAAAACCATTTTCCTAAGGGCAGTTTTGTTGAGCTCAAGAGAAGAGAATGTTCATTCCCGGCTACTGCCTCAAGCTTGAAATCCTTGGTTATCAGCAACCTGTACGAACAGCCGTACCCATCGCCCTTTTCGAGAATATCGGCGGCGAACGCAGGTGAGAAGGAAGCATCGATATAGACATTGGCCGCAATGGTGAAACCTTTGACTGGATTCAAGCTATCGCTGTTTTTAACCCGCACATAGCTCTGCTCCGCCAAGGGCAGGTTGGCAGTGGCGTAATCGCGGAAGGCAAGAGCGCTGCTCCCTGCAGAGGGACCGGTGGTCCATTTGGCGCCCACTATTTCGGCATCGTTTTTCTTTCCACTGGAATCGTGAGCGACGCTTCCGCTGCCTTCATTGAATTTCCACTGCCCCGCGATCTGCTGCGCCAGGGAAACTGAAGCGGAGAGGAGAAGAAGCCAAAATAAAGGGAAAAGGGTAACTACGGCGCGCGCCGGCCATGTTGGGAAACGAACCGGCAGAGATGCGGCGCGCATGACCGGGCCTGCCGCACAGCCACGAACTGAGTTCATCAGGAATCTCCTTTTTCAGCACTGCGTTGCTCGGATTCTACCACCAGCCCGCTGCCGCAAGTCCGCCTGGGGAGGAGTGCCACGGGCGTTGGCCTCCAATGCCAGGCGGGTCACGGGCACGCGGAAACGATCCGGCCGGTTCACATCTTCCGAGCCCTGGCCGGCCGTATAATCTGGCAGTCTCAGCAATCCTGTATAATCCGGTGTTGCTTGAAAGAAGAGACAGAGGAGGAGACAAATGGATCCAATGTTCGTGATGATTCCGGTGGGGGTGGCAGCATTATTCGTTTTCATCGTGTTTCTGGGCAGCTTCTTCACCGTGAACACGGCCGAAGTGTCCGTGATCACGCGCTTCGGCAAGTTTCTCCGGATCGCCGATCCCGGATTGAACTGGAAGATCCCGTTCTTCGATTCCGTGGCGGGCGTGGTGAGCCTGCGCGTGAACCAGATTTCGCTGACCATGGAGACCAAAACCAAGGACAACGTTTTCGTCACCATTCCGATTTCGGTGCAGAATCGCGTGCGCCCGGAGAAGGCCTTCGATGCGTTTTACAAATTGTCCGACCCGACGGCGCAGATCAAGAGCTACGTCGAGCAGGTCATTCTGGGCCATGTGCCGGGGATGACGCTGGATGAGGTGTTTGCCACGCAATCGAGCATCGCCGCGGCAGTGAAACAGGAGCTGGATGCCGACATGGCCACCTTCGGCTTCGAGATCGTGAATGTGCTGGTGACCGACATCATTCCCGACGCCAAAGTGAAGTCGGCGATGAACGACATCAACGCCGCGCAGCGCGAACAGGTGGCCGCCAACGCACGCGGCGAGGCGGAGAAGATTCTGGTGGTGAAGAAGGCCGAGGCCGAGGCGGAAAGCAAGGCTCTGCAGGGCCAGGGCATCGCCAATCAGCGCAAGGCGATCATCGAAGGGTTGCGGTCTTCCATCGAACAGTTTCAGCAGGCCGTGGAAGGCACGTCGTCGAAGGAGGTCATGCAACTGGTGCTGGTGACGCAGTACTTCGACACGCTGAAGTCCATCGGCGAGAGCGACAAGACGAGCACGTTGTTTCTGCCGCACACGCCGGGAGCGGTGAAGGAAGTCTCGGATCAGATCATGGAGTCGATGCTGGTGGCGGGGCAGGTGAAAGGGTAAGATTCGCTTTCATCCGCAGGTGAATTGTTTATGAGCAGGGCGCATGAACTCCGCCATGGACGGCGGAGTGCGCGACAGTATTATTCTGGCTGGAAGGTCCTTCGCTAGGAAGCCTTTTGGAGCAGTTCCCGCTCCGCGCGCAACCAATCCTGCTCCGCGTATCCATCCTGGTAACCGCGCTGCGCCCAATAACTTTGCGCAAGGCGCTCGATCTCATCGCGAGAGGGCATCGGCGGCTTTGCTGCCTGAGCGCCATTCGCTTTCCTAGTTGCGGTCTTGCGGGGTTTCGCGGGCGCCTTCGTCTTCTTCACTCTATCTGCCATTTAGAACCTCCTCCGTTGGATTTGCCGCCAACATACGGGGAATCATCTTCATCATACAGGGAATCTACGCTAAAAGCTACCCCCGGCGCGATGAGCGTATCCCTTCGGTGAACAGGCGCGCGGATTTTCATCTATTTGCAATATCGCCGCAGCAGCGCGTGAAGGTTCGTCCTTCATTCCTTCGGAGGCTGCTGCTGCACCGTCGCGCGGCCTGTAACTTCCGGTGGAGTGGGCTGCGGACGGGTGTACTGAAGCATCCAGTCATAGATACTTTCGTTATAAACGTCGCAAGGGGCAATGCCCTGCCCTTTCGCCAGTTTTTCCTCGAAAGGCCTGTGAAGAGATGAGGCAGGCGGCGATAATGGAAAGTATGCGGCTTTCCGATCATTGCTATGCGGTTACCGGACTGGGATATATGTCGCCCTGGTGCGTCAATGCGGGATTCATAGTGGGCGATGAAATGACGTTGGTGGTGGACACGGGCGGGAACACGTTAGCCGCGCAATTTATTCACGGCTATGCTTGCGCCGCGAGGCCAGGAAACAAGCTGCGTGTCATCAACACGGAAAAGCACTTCGATCATATTGGCGGGAACGGTTACTTCCGCGAGCTGGGGATTGAGGTGTGGGGTCACGCGGGGATAGCGCGAACGCCCGACGAATTTCAAGCGGAGATCGCCGAGTTCAATGATGCAATACCCGACCCGGTGCGCCGCGCGCGCGTTGAGGCGCGAACCTTTTTTTATAAGACCGATCCGGTAAAACCGAACTGCCCGATTCAAAGCGACACCACTTTCGATCTGGGTGGGATGAAGGTGGAGATACTGCTTACTCCCGGACACACACCGACAAATCTCTCCGTCTGGGTTGCGGAGGATGGCGTTTTGTATACGGGCGACTGCGTGATTCGCGAGTATCTTCCGAATCTCGACGCAGGAAGCAGAGCAGACTGGCAACTGTGGCTCGATTCACTGGATCGGATTGAACAACTCAAGCCTGGCTTCGTTGTGAGCGGGCATGGACCAGTCTCCCGAGGGGACGAGATTCCAGAGGCCCTCGATTCGGTGCGGAAGGTGCTCAGGGAATCGATCGCGCGAGGTTTCTCGCCGACCTCCCGCCGCCCGGGTTGAGCCTCAATATGCGAAATCGCCAATAGATTCAATCTCGCTGCCCACACTCGACTATCGCTCTTGCCGGGCCTGATTGCTAATTCTGATTGGATCGCAGGCAAGCATGATTGACTGGGGTCCGAAGGCGGGACTCACACATGGCTTACATCCTTGCACTGGACCAGGGGACGACGAGTTCGCGGGCGATTCTGTTCGATGAGGCGGGGGCGATTGTTGCCACGGCTCAGCATGAATTTGAGCAGTTCTACCCAAGGGCGGGATGGGTGGAGCACGATCCCACGGAGATTTTGACGAGCCAGTTGAGCTGCGCGGTGGAGGCGCTGGGACGGGCTGGCGCGTATCCCAGGGACGTGGCGGCTATCGGCATCACCAACCAACGCGAGACGGTGATTGTGTGGGAGAGGGCGACGGGGAAGGCGATTCATCCGGCTATTGTCTGGCAGGACCGTCGCACAGCTCCGCTGTGTGAACTTTTGGACGAGAGTGGGGTTGGGGAAACAGTTTCCAACCGCACGGGGCTGGTGCTGGACCCATATTTTTCGGCGACCAAGATCACGTGGATTCTGGACAACGTGGCTGGCGCGCGGGCGCGGGCGGAGCGGGGCGAGCTGGCCTTTGGGACGGTGGATAGTTGGCTGATCTGGCACCTGACCAGCGGGCGGCGGCACGTGACGGACGTGACGAATGCCTCGCGAACGCTGCTCTACAACATTGTGAAGGGCGAGTGGGATGCGGAGCTGCTGCGTATCTTTGGCGTTCCTGAAAGCATGTTGCCGGAGGTGGCGTGGTCGAGCGAGCGGGTGGGCGAGGTGACGACGACGCTGGTCCTCGGCGGCGTGGCGATTGCGGGGATTGCCGGGGACCAGCAGGCGGCGCTCTTCGGGCAGTTGTGCTGGAGCGCGGGCGAGGCCAAGAACACCTACGGGACGGGGTGCTTTCTGCTGCAGAACATCGGCGGGGAGTTTGTGCGCTCGAAGCACAGACTGATTACGACGGTGGCGGCGAGCGCACGGAAGCGCCTGGAGTATGCGCTGGAGGGAAGCATCTTCATCGGCGGGGCGGTGGTGCAGTGGCTGCGGGATAATCTGAAGCTGATCGGAGCGTCGGGCGAGGTGGAGGCGCTGGCCGCGAGCGTGCCGGATGCGGGCGGGGTAGTGTTTGTGCCGGCGTTTGTGGGGCTGGGCGCGCCGCACTGGGATGCGCACGCGGGCGGATTGCTGATCGGGCTGCGGCGGGACACCAAGCCGGGACACATTGCGCGGGCTGCGTTGGAGAGCATCGCCTTCCAGGTGGCGGACGTGCTGGAGGCGGTGGAGAGCGAGACGGGTACGCCCTTGGCCGCGCTGCGCGTGGACGGGGGCGCGGCAGTGAACGATTTGCTGATGCAGTTCCAGGCGGATGTGCTGGGCGTGCCGGTGGTGCGGCCGCAGGTGACGGAGACGACCGCGCTGGGCGCGGCGTATCTGGCGGGATTGGCGACGGGTTTCTGGGCGGGACCGGAGGAGTTGCGGGCGAAGCGGCAGAACGATGCGCGGTTTGAGCCGGGAATGGATGCGAGTGAGCGGGCGGAGCGGCGTGGACGCTGGCAGCGGGCTGTCGAGCGGGCCAAGGGCTGGAGCGAGTGAGGGAGTTTGGCGAGGTGGGGGCCGTATCGGGCGGGGTGAGGGTTATCGCCGCGCGAGACTTAGGCTGACCGCTTCTGTGACCGGCCCTCACGCTCACATTTGCGAGACCTAAGCCATCCAATCATTGTAGTGCAGACAAACCCGGACCACCCTCCTGTACCTTCCAGACCTCCAGCATATCATCCTTCAGAATCGCCAACATATCTCCTGTCGGACTCAGTGCTAATTCGTAACCGATGAAGCTGTTAGGCTTTTGAAATTTGACCTGACCTTTTTTCTGTCCGGTTTGAGCATCGTAAATGACAACCGAGACAGAGACAATCTTCGAATTGATCATTAAGGCACTGTTACCACGCTGGATTTCGTTTACTGTAATTGCAAATCGACTCCCATCTCGCGCGGACGTAAAAAAACCGCCGTAACTTACAACCTCGAATGGTCCCGGCATCCTGTCTGTCCATAGAATTTTTCCATCTGTCTTTTGAACTGCTATATCCCATCCAGGTGACGGAGTAAATTCTGTTTCAAGCAAGGTTGTTTCATCAAGAAAGAACGGATAATAGAGCTGTCCGCCAAGATACCAAAGACGCTCTGACGTTCCGCAGAGTTCTGCTTTGACTAGTTCGTTTGAAGGAGCATAATCAATCTGATAAACCTTAACCATCATGCTGTCATTGAAGGTGTCATAGTCGTTACGCGGATCAGTAAGTTTGCATCTTGCAATGGGCGATAGTGACTCCGTACTTATGAAGGAGAGGGTGTGATCGTCCGGTCTGAACAGCAATGTCTTGCCAGATGGCGACTGCTCGACGATCCAGGTATTCACATACTTACTCAGAATCGGGGGCGCATCATATGTAGCCGTTGCGGTCCCACTTTCACCTAGAAGTTGCAATCTGTCGTTTGCCGCCACCAGTAGAGCATCAGTTGCCGTCACATAAACTCCAACCCTTTTCATAGATTGAGTCGGAAAATCCAATGTGCGCTCCACACGTTGTTTCAAAGGATTAACAGATAACACCCTGAAGATATTACTGGCTTCTCCGCGCTCGTGGAGCTTCGGTTCACCCCGAACAGAAAATCCCACATAAACTCTTCCAGAGCCGTCGATACCAATCTTCTTGGTCAACGCACTGTCCGGCTCAACTTTGTTAAAATGAGCATTGTTCCGGACATATCCGTAATCCTGCAGACGCACAGAATACAGCATCGTTTGTGCATCTGCACATTGGACTGCGACGAAAATCATGAACGGCGTTAGTGCAATGAATCCTTTCACTAGTAACTCCTCGGAAAGGGCAAATCGCCATTCAAGAGCAGGACTTGGGCGCAAGGCGGGAGTCATTGGGGGTCAATGCCGAAGGAGAACGCATGGTGATGTACCAAGAAGGCATATTCGCCCGGCCCCAACCCCTTATAAGTGAACTTGTAAGAGGAATCGCCGTACCTGGATGTATCCCGGTGTATATCCACCCTCGGAATCGTTTGATTGCTTCTCCAAACCGCGACATCGGCGACCTTGACCGCGCGAACCTTCTTCTTGGTTGTGAAGGCGTAAAGCTTGTACCTGTCCGGGCCTGCACCCGAAGCAGGGGTGACCACGAACTCCATGGTTTCGGCGAGCTTGAGCCGAAAGACCGAATGGGGGCCTGGAATCTGAACGCTGCCTGACGCATGAACGATGCCGGTATGAACGACGGCCTGCGTGGGTTGCCTTGGAAGAGGCTTAAGTGTGTTGTTGACGGGGTCAAGGTAGTTGACCACACCGATCGACTGCGGCTCGGCAGGGGCGGCGGCCTGCTGGCCGTAGGCTACGGACGACGCGAATGTGCTCGACAATAGAATCGCGGCTACAGTGACAGAATGGCGAAACATTCAGATTCCCTCGGACCGCTCTCTGGATATGTGAAATTATACGCGCACAACTATGAACAAGAGTTCAATCGGCCTTCCATAGTCCGCCGCTGCGCGGGCGGAGCGGCGAGCTAGGCTAACTCCACTTCGATCTTTTTGGATTCGGGGTCCAGGGTGACGATTTTGAAGGCGCGGATCTGGCCTTGAGCCAGGGGTTCGGGTTTGGATTCGGCTGCCGGGGCATTGCCTTGCCAGCGGGCTTTGAGCATGGACGAGAGGCTGGATAAGTCTGGTTTGGGTTCGGCTTTGGCTTTGGACTTCGGTTTCGATGAGCCGGTTGGCGCGGAGGGTTGAACTGGGGCCGGAGCCTCGGGGCCGGGACCGGCGACAATGCGGCAGATGGCGCGGATGCCGTCGCCTAACTCGACATGGGCGAGGGTTGGGGATTGCTCGACTACGCGTCCGGAGACAGTGTCGCCGGGTTTGTGCTCGGCGATGTACTCGTCGATGCTGGTGGGGACGAGCTGCTTCATGGAGAGTTTGATCTGACGTTTTTCAACGTCGATGGCGAGGACTTGCGCCTTGACCACCTGGCCGGCGCGGAGAACATCCTGGGGATGATTGATGCGCTTTTCGGCGCTGATTTCGCTGACGTGGACCAGGCCTTCGATGCCGTCGACGAGCTGCACGAAGGCGCCGAAGTTCATGAGCCTGGTGACGGGGCCTTCGATTTGCGAGCCGATGGGGAATTTTTGCTGCGCGGTGGACCAGGGGTCGGTGAGGGTCTGCTTGAGACCGAGGGAGATGCGGCGCTCTTCAGGCTTGACGGAGAGGATGACGGCGTCGACTGTATCACCCTTCTTGAGGATGTCGCTGGGGTGACGGAGTTTTTTGCCCCAGGCCATCTCTGAGATGTGGATGAGGCCTTCGATGCCGGGTTCGATTTCGACAAATGCGCCGAAGTCGGCGAGGCGGGTGACCGTGCCGGTGACGCGCTGACCGGCGAGCAGGCGTTCGGGGACTTTGTCCCAGGGCCCGGGTTGGAGCTGCTTGAGGCCGAGGGAGAGTTTTTTAGTTTCCGGGTCGATTTTGAGGATTTTGACCTGGAGTTCCTGGCCTACGGAGAGAACGTCATCAGGCTTGCTGACGCGGGCGTAGGAAATGTCGCTGACGTGAAGCAGGCCGTCGATGCCGCCGAGGTCAATGAATGCGCCGTAGGGCATGAGGGTGCGGACCGTTCCGGTGACCGTGTCGCCTTCCTTGATAGAGGCCTGAAGGGCGTCATGGCTGGCCTGGGTGAGGGCGCGGGCTTGCTCTTCAAGAACGACGCGGCGATCGACAACCACGTTTTCGTCGGTGACGTCGAGTTTGGTGATGCGGCAGGTGATCTCGGTTCCGACCAGCTTTTCTAGTTCGGCTGCGTCCTTGGCGCCGCTGCGGCTGGCGGGCATGAAGGCGCGGACGCCGATGTCGACCGAGAGGCCGCCCTTGATAACTTCAGTGACGGTGCCGACGACGGCCAGCTTTTGAGCGAAGGCGGCTTCCAGGGCGGACCAGTCGCGGGGCTGCGCGACTTTGAAGCGGGAGAGCTGGTAGTAGCGCTCCTCGTTGCGGCCGGTGACGGAGACGGGGAAGGTGTCGCCGGCTTTTACGGATTCAGCGTTGTTGGGGAAGGCTGCGCGGGGAAGAACGCCTTCAGTTTTGTAGCCGATGTCGAAAAAGACCTGGTCGGCGGAGAGGGAGACGACCGTGCCCTGCAACTGTGTTGCGCCGGTCGCGGCCTGGTGGGAGTGGGTCTTCTCGAAGGCGGAGAGGAGATCGGCGAAGGATTCGGCGGGTTCCGCAACGGGTTCTTCTGCAGGGTCCCGATTGGGCTCAGGAGGGATTGCGGGGGCGGATTCTGGAAGGCTGTCGTTGGCCATGATGGTATACAGCTTCATTCTCCCATGATTGAGCGGTGGGGGTGGTTTCCCACTCCTCGGCAAAGACGCAAGCTGATGGGGGCACCCATCGGAACGGAGACTAACAATCTCACCGTTTCCCGGTGGCGGGTCAGATGTTTTCCATGGGTCAATCCGAGAATACGCTTTGTGGCGAGCGGGAGGCATTCAAATCCATATCCTCGTATACTCGACCCAGAGTATGTCTACCCACCTGGAGACGATTCTGGCCACGACACGGGCCACGGTGGCCGCGGCGAAGGCGCGAGTGCCAGCGGTCGAGCTGGAGCGGCGGGCGGCTGCGCACCAGCCGCGGGGCTGGGCCCGCGCGTTGCGGCGGCGGGCGGCGCTGGGGCCTGCGGTCATTGCCGAGATCAAGAAGGCTTCGCCCTCCAAGGGGTTGATTCGCGGGGATTTCGACGTGGCGTGGCTGGCCGGGCGCTGCCAGGCGGGCGGCGCGGCGGCGCTTTCAGTGCTCACCGATGAACCGTATTTCCAGGGCAGCCTGCGTAACCTGGAAGTGGCTTCGGCGGCGGCGGCTCTGCCGTGCCTGCGCAAGGATTTTATGGTGGACGAGTACCAGATCGTGGAGGCACGCGCCCACCGGGGAGACGCGATCCTGCTGATTGCCGCGGCGCTGAGGGACGACGAACTCAGGCGCTTTGCTCAGGCGGCCCGCGGACTGGAGTTGGATGTACTGGTCGAAGTGCATACGGGCGAGGAGCTTGAGCGGGTTCTGGACACGCTGGGCGAGACAGGGGCGGAGGCAATCGGCGTGAACAACCGCGACCTGAAGAGCTTTGAAGTTCGCCTGGAAACCTCGCTCGAACTGGTGGAGCGGATTCCGGCCGGCGTGGCGCGTGTGGCAGAGAGCGGGATTTCGACCGCGGAGGAGCTTGCGCGGCTGCGGAGGGCGGGCTTTGACGCGTTTCTGATCGGCGAAAGCCTGATGCGGCAGACGGACCCCGGCGCGGCGCTGGCGGGGTTGCTGGCGGGAGCGGCTGCGCTATGAGCGTGTGGATCAAGATTTGCGGCAACACGACGCTGGAGGACGCGCGTCTGGCCGTGGAAGCCGGGGCCGACGCGGTGGGGTTTGTGTTTGCGCCCAGTCCGCGGCGGGTTACGGCGTCAGAAGCGGCTGCCATTGCGCAGCATCTGCCGGCTACGGTGGAGAAGATAGGCGTCTTTGTCGATGCCGAGCTGGAGGAGATTTACTCGACCGTGCGGGAGTGCGGGCTGACCGGAGTGCAAATACACTCGGAGGCCGGGCCGGAGTTGCCTGCTAAGCTGCGCAAGCTGCTGGGGCCGGGGCTGCGGATTCTGCGCGTGGTGCATTTTGACGCCGGGACTGGGAAGCTGATGAAGAAACAGATTGCCGAGCACGCCCGGAACCCGCACGTGGATGCGGTGCTGGTGGACTCGCGCACGGCCACGGCGGTGGGCGGCACCGGCGCGGCCTTCGACTGGACTGCCGCCCGGAAGACGGCCTTCCGGAACCCAAAAGCGTGCAAACGCATAGCCGCGGGCGGGTTGAATCCGGCCAACGTGGCCGAAGCCATCGCCGCGCTGCGGCCATGGGGCGTGGATGTGGCCTCCGGCGTGGAGGCAGCGCCAGGCAAGAAAGACCCGGATAAGGTGCGCGAGTTTGTGGCTCGGGCGCGGGCGGCGGTTCGCAAGTAGGGTGTGCGATCGCGCAATTCCAGCGCTTCAATACCCGAAGGCAGCAGTTTTCTGCGAAAGACTGCGGTACAGACCGGTCACATCCCTGTTAGATATCCTTGAGAATGGCTTCCTTGGGCACGTTCTTGTGGGCAGCAATGCTGGAGAGAATCCCGTTCAGGGTTCCGATTCTGAGGGGATTATGCGCCGGAACTGCGATTCGGTGGGGTGTCGGATGCTCGGTTTGAAGGATGACGTGGCTGCCGACCTGATGGATTTTCGCGTATTCCCAGCGCTTGCAGAGGTGCTTAACCAGATCGTCTCCGCTCAGATCGCGTGGGAGTTTCATGCGACCGCAAGCACCTCATCGCGGATCAGATGAAGGCGGACGGAAGCAGGCGCAGCAGAGTCGAAATAGTAGGCTTTTACGGCCTCCCTGACGTTGGCTTTCAGCTCTTCCCAGCTATCGGCCTGGGTGAAGATGCTTTCGCCGAGCGCTTCGGCGGTGAAGCCGCCGTCTGCCTCTTGTACGACTTCAAAGACGAGTTCCTTCATGCTGTTTGAACCCCCTGCGATATTCATCTCATCATACCTCGACTTCGAGTACGGAGGCGAACGAAAAGCGACCCTCAGGGGTTAAAGCCCCGTTCCCGGAATTGCGGCGGATTGCCGGGGTTGAAAGCACGGCCTATCGCTCACGGGCCGACCAACATCCCTTTATCCCAGGTCCGAGAATCCGGACCTGGGGCACCCAGATTTGTGTTTTAAGTCGCAAGGGGACCTGGGCCACCCAACTTTATGGATTGTCAGGCATGGGCTACCCGCCGAAAAAGTCACAGGTACTCAACGGCCCTTTTTGGCCCCAAAATAGATCAATCCGGCGCCGCCTGCTATCGCAACCATGCCCAGAATAGGAGGAACAGGGAGCGTATGGCTTTCTGTTCTGTTGATTTGCATTACGCCAATATCCACAACTTTCTTTTGGCTCGTATAAGTGAATCCCCCGTAGATAAGCGCTGCAACCCCGAAAATGATCAGTAGTATTCCGGCGATCTTCATCATTGCTCCAGTTCTTAAAGCTTAGGCAGGGTTACGGTTTCCATCTTCGCCAGGGACTTGACGAGGATGCAGAAAACGATTTCAGTGGCTGCCTGGGAGAAATCCATAGGCGAATCTAAGACATTTCCCGGCGTCGTGGATGTTCAGAATTGCTCATTTTTCCGACAGATCATCTCAGAAGCCGAATCTACAACAGCACGGCCCTCTCCGATGGGCTGGACAAGTGCCTTGGGCTGTTGGCGAGTATGGATGCGAACGAAAGGCCTGCCTCAGGAAAGCCCCGTTCCCGGAATGGCGGCGGATTGCCGGGGTTGAAAACCCGGCCTACCGCTCCCGTACGTGGCGGGATAGCTGAATCCCAGGTCCCAAAGGCGAGACCTGGGGCACCCAGATTTGTGTTTTGCTTGCGGCTAGGGCCTGGGGCACCCGCCGATTCATGGATGGGGCGGCCGGATGCGGCTTGACCTGAGAGATCAAGGAAACTAAACTCACCTGCTCAGGAGGATTCCATGAGAATAACCAAGATGTCCGCTTGCATTGCGCTCATTTGGGCCACCTTGTTGCTTCTGCCAACACCGCTGGTTCGGGCCCAGGGCGGCACGGAAGCGGTCAACCTGCTGTCCTGGGGCGCTGGTGCGCTTGTTGTGGAAGCGCCGCCGTCCTACTCCGACAGCGGCAATTGGTCGCCCGAGGCGCTCCTGGACGAGCTTCCAGGCACGGGCTGGGCCACCAAGTCAGGTGATCTGACGCCCAAGGTCTTCGTATTTGAGTTGGAGGATAAGAGCGAGATCACCAGCCTGGCCTTTGATACCGCCCAGGTCGAGAACCGGGGGCGCGGAGCCAAGGATGTGAAGGTGGAGATCTCGGATCGCAAGGACGGAGGCTTCACGGAGATTGCCAGTCCGTCTCTGGCGCCGGTCAAAGACCACCAGAAGTTTGCGCTGAAGACGCCTGCGACCGGCCGATACCTGAGGCTGACGGTGCTCAACAATTGGGGCGATGACAAGTACATGGAAGTGATGGACATCTACGCCTATGGCAAACCACTCGTCAAGCACGTGCTGCCGGATAATTCCGGTACGTTCTCCTCCAGCTACGGGAACTTCCACATGCAGCAAACCGGCGCAACGGTGAACGGCTGTTATGAGTGGAAGGACGGGCTGATAGAAAACGGCGGATTTGAAGGCAGGGTGCTCCGGTTCACCTGGACCGAAAGCAATGGAGCCGACGAACGCCATGGCGGCCCGGCCATGCTAGTCTTCGCGGACGACGGCCAGTCGTTCACCGGCTATTGGTGGAACGAAGGCAGCACGAGCGGGGGTCCCGCCGGAGACTGGCGCGGGAAGCGAATCTCGCGGGCTGTCGGCTCCTGCCCGCACTGGAAGCCGGGGAGCGGCAACGGTGTGGTTCAGCAACTCCAGAGTGAAGGGCGCGCCCGGCTCTACGGGATTCTCTTCGATACCGACTCAGACCACCTGAAGGACGAATCCAAGCCCACCCTGGATTCTCTGGTTGCCGCCGCCCGTACCCAGCCGTCGTGGAACTTTGCGATCGAGGGATACACCGACAACGTAGGCGGCGACGCCCACAACCAGACGCTCTCAGAAAAGCGCGCACTCTCCGTGAAAGCCTATCTGGTGAACGCGGGCGTGGATGCGAAACGGCTGACGACCCAGGGATTCGGGGCGAGCCATCCGGTGGCCAGCAACGACACCGCTCTGGGCCGCTCGCAGAACCGGCGGGTGGAGGTTGTGAAGAAGTAGGTCCGGAGTTTTGGCGGGCGGCCCGTTCGTCGCCGGCAAGACCGCGGAAGGATGGGGCATCGGCGTCCAGCAACCCTCAGGGGTTGAAAACCCCGCTCCCGGAATGGCGGCGGATTGCCGGGGATGAATCCCCGGTCTGGCGCTCCCGGCCGGTCAACATTCTGCATACAAGGTTTCTCAAATACGAGGTTAGCGGCATGCAGCCGCAGAGTGCCGAGCCCGGGGCGTCCGGCGTTCTGCCGGGCAGCGATTCGAATGGCTTGTCAGTGCGTTGGCGCGGCGGCGTATTTGCCGGCTTTGGCGTAGAGCCAGTCGCCGCCCTCGCCGGGGTTGCCGGGGTCCTTGACCACGTAGTAGAGCATGGTTGTAGGCGCGAAGCACTGGCGGTAGATGAGGCTGAGGCCGGCGCCGTGGCCGGGCTGCACAATGTTCATGCTCAAGTTGAAGTAGGGGGGCGGATTGTCAATGCGGAGCATGCCGTTGCGGATCTGATTGGTGATCTCGTGCAGGCCGCCTCCTGAAAACGTAGAAGTGCCATCGTTGCCCACTCCAAATTCGTAGTGGGGCGGTGTTGGGGCGTCCTGGTTGTAGGTAGTGTCGATGGCGACCTGATACCTGCGGTTGATGGGCGCCATGGTCTTGGCGGCAACGGGGCGGATGACGATGGAACAGGATGCTTTGGAACCGGGGCCGTAGATGGCGTTGACGAAGTTGGCGCCGCTGTCGCCGGTTTCGGCGGCGATGAGCTCGGCCGCGGTGGGAGGGGGATGGACGGAGGCGCAGGCGGCGGGCAGGGTGAAGAGCGATGCCGGGGGCGGGGCGAAGGAGATTCTGCGGATGTCGACCATGGTCTGCATGGGGCCGCCGGGAGCTCCGACTGCAGCCTTGATGACCAGGCCATCTTTCTGATCGATCCAGGCCTTGAGGTTGGCTCCCTGAGTGACGCCCGCATAGACCTTGGCGGGGATTCCGTTGACGGTCTCCATGCCGACGGGCTTCAAGTCACCTTTGGCGATGCTGGCGGAGAGTTCGGTGGTGCTTTCGTATGGATCGCCCCAATCTCCGGAGAAGGCGCCGGCGCTGCAGGCGATGGGCGAGGCGGCCGGGTCCCAGGTATGCGAAACGCCCGCTTTCAGATCGTAGAGAGTCAGAATGCGATGGGCAGGAGTACCGTCTGGCTGGGCAGGATGGTTAATGTCGGTCACGGCCTGGCTGCCGCTGCGATAGACGGTCATGGTTCCGGCATTAGAGCCGGGTAGGGCCTCAACGATGGTGTAAGCGGTTGGCGGCGGCGTTTGCGCCTGCAAGAGCGGTGAGACAGCCAGAATTACGAGGCAAGTCAGGATTCTTGGAATCGACATCGTAAAAACTCCTTTTGGGGGTTGTGGACGTATCCGAGTGCTGTGTGAACGGTTTGCAGTTCGAGGGCTGTGGGGCAGAAGCACTCATTCAAGACAACTTCTGGAATGAACGCCTTGGATGTGTTCCGATTTGCTATCCGAAGATGGCGGTGACGGCGCGGTTGACGACGAAGGCTGCGCCGTAGGCCAGCACGAGCATGTAGAGGAACTGGAGTGCGGGCCACTTCCAACTGTTGGTTTCGCGGCGGACGACGGCCATGGTGGAGGTGCACTGCATGGCGAAGGCGAAGAAGATCATGAGGGCCAGCGCGCCGCCCAGGGTCATGTCGTGGTGGAGAGCGGTTTGCAGGTGCATGGACTGGGTGGCGGGGTCGGCGCCGTAGAGGGTTCCCATGGTGCTGACCATGACCTCGCGGGCCAGGACGCTGGAGAGGAGGCCGATGCCGATCTTCCAGTTGAAGCCGAGAGGGGCAATGACGGGCTCAATGAAATGGCCGAGACGGCCGATGAGCGAGTCGGCGAGATCGGGCGCGGACAATGAGCCACCCGGCATTTGGATGACCGGCATGTGAGCCAGGACCCAGAGGGCGAGCGTGACGCAGAGAATGATGGTGCCGGCCTGGCGCAGGAAGATGCGGGCGCGGTCAACGAGGCGCAGAGACAGGGAGCGCAGGGTGGGCATGCGGTACTGCGGCAACTCGAGGATGAACGGCGTTTCGCTGGACTTGAGGATGGAGCTTTTCAGCAGCCAAGCAGTGGTCATGGCGCCGACAAAGCCGGCCAGATAGAGGCTCAGCATGACGATGGTGCGCAGGCCGAGAATGCCGTGCAGGTAGACGATGTTGGGGATGAAGGCGGCGATCATCAGCATGTAAACCGGCAGGCGCGCGGAGCAGGTCATGAAAGGCGCGACCAGAATGGTCGCCATCCGGTCACGCTTGTTCTCGATGGTGCGCGTGGCCATGATGGCCGGCACGGCGCAGGCGTAGGCGGAGAGCAGCGGGATGAAGGCCTTGCCGTTGAGGCCGGTGGTGCGCATGACGCGGTCGGCGATGAGGGCGGCGCGGGAGAGGTAGCCGGAGTCCTCGAGAATGCCGATAAAGAGAAAAAGCAGAAGGATCTGGGGCAGAAAGACGAGCACGGAGGAGATGCCCTTCCATGCGCCGTCGAGGAGGAGCGACTGGAGCCATCCGGCGGGCAACAGCGGGCGCACCAGGCCGCCGATGCGGGCAAGGATGTCGCCAAAACCGTCGGAAAGCGGCTGGCCGATGGAGAAGACCACCTCGAAAACGCCCACCACCACGACGAGAAAGAGCAGCGGTCCCCAGATGCGGTGCAGGAGGATATTGTCGATTTTGCGCGTGCCCTCGACGGAGAGTGGAGCCTGATAGCCGGTGCGGCTGCTGACCTGCGCGGCCCAGGTGTGGGCGCTGGCCGCGTTGCCCAGCACGGGCAGAGTGAGAGGCTTGGCGTCCGGCTTGTGGGCGTCGCGGCCGTTTAGCCGGTTGAGGAAGAGCGGAACGGCATCGAGGCCGGTGGCGCGCGTGGCGCTGATCTGGGCCACAGCCGCGCCCAGTTCGCGGGCCAGCTTGAGCGAATCCACCTGTCCGCCGCGGGACTCCATCAGGTCGCTCATATTGAGCAGCACTAGAGTGGGCAGGCCGAGCGCGAGAACCGGCGCGGCGAGCATCAACTGGCGGGTGAGGTGGAGGGAGTCGAGGACCAGGAGCACCGCGTCGGGCTTGGGCGTGCCGGGCATTTTGCCGCGGAGGACGTCCACGGCGACGCGGGCGTCCTCAGAGTACGGGGTGAGCGAGTAGATGCCGGGCAAATCGATGAGGGTGAGGTCGGGGCGGCCCACGCCGGCCATGAGGCCCATGCGCTGCTCGACGGTGACGCCGGGGTAGTTGGCGACCTTCTGGCGGAGGCCGGTCAACCGGTTGAAAAGAGTGGACTTGCCGGAGTTCGGCGGTCCGATCAATACGACGGTCCTGAGCGCTCCGGCGGGCGGCGGAACGGCGGGTGGCGAATAGGCCGGGGTTTCGCAGCAGGCGCTCATCGGGCGACCTCGATCAACCTGGGAACTTCCGCGTAAGGTCTGTAGGGGGATTCAGGAGCGTTGGCGCCTTCAGCGTCGACAGCCCGGACGCGAATGGCCTCCGCGGTTTCGTGGCGCAGGGCAATCTCCATGCCGTCCACGCCGTACACAGTGGGGTCGCCGGCCGGCGCGCGGCGCAGAACGGTCACCAGCGCATCGGGGACAAAGCCCATATGCATCAGGTGGTTCTGCACGGATTCGGGCAGGTCGAGGGCCACCAGCACCCCGCTCTCGCCCACATTCAAATCGCTCAACACGCTCAACCGCCGGACTCCGATGGGCTGGCGAAAAGCCGTCAGCCTAAAACTACGACCGGAATGGTCGTACTTTCAGTATACGACCATCTGCTGTGGGCCGCAAACACTGGTTTCGAGATCTGCCGCAAGGCGCACGCGCAGATTTTCGGCCTCCGGGAAGGGGGCGGCTGGCGCAAAGCCGCCAACCTCTTCCAAGCCCCCCTGGCGGAGTTCTCTGCTTCATTCATCGGAGCGATGCCCTACTTTTATCAGGAGAAATGAATCCGGGGTGTGATGCAAATCACACAAATAGGGGACATTTGTACCCCTTGCGATGCAGAAGAACTGAATGATAGAAGAACTCTATGCATGTGGAGGAGTTCCGCGCATCGGTGACACACGAAATCCCGCCGGAGGGGCTGCCGGCTCCGCTGGCTGCTCTGTGGTGGGACGCAAAAGGGGATTGGGTCCAGGCGCACGGGCTGGTGGACGAGCTTGAGAGCAAGGAGGGCATGTCCGTCCACGCCTACCTGCACCGCAAGGAGGGCGCAACCTCAAACGCAACCTACTGGTATGAGCGGGCGGGGCGGAAGTTTCACCGGGCAACGCTGGAGGATGAGTGGCAGGCGCTGGTGGAGGGGCTGCTGGGATGAGTGGCGGCGCTTGCTCAAGCCGCGCCCTTACAAAACCTCCTGAATTGAAGTCTGTGGCCACCCGCCCTTTCGCAAGAAAAAGGGCGAAAGGATGGAGTTCCCAACTCCGGAGTAGAATCCAGCTTGGAAAAGCGGAGGGAGAAACATGCAATATCGCAGTTTTGGAAAACTCGATTGGAAGGTTTCGGCGCTGGGTTTTGGCTGCATGCGTTTTCCCACTTCGGATGGGGAGCGTCTCAGTCCCAACATCGAAGAGGCCGAAGCGATCGGCATGGTTCGTCACGCCATCGACAACGGAGTTAATTATCTCGACACGGCATACGCATACCACGGAGGGCAAAGCGAGGTCGTGGTGGGCAAGGCGCTCAAGGGCGGCTATCGGGAAAGGATCAGGCTGGCCACTAAGCTGCCGGTCTGGCTGGTGGAGAGTCCGGCGGACTTCGACAGATTGCTCAACGAGCAACTCACAAAGCTGCAAACAGACCACATCGACTTTTACCTGCTGCACGCGCTGAGTCACGGCCGGTGGCAGGATATTGTTCTGAAGCACAAACTGTTGGATCGGGCCGAGGCCGCGCTGGCCGATGGGCGCATCCGGCATCTCGGCTTCTCCTTTCACGACGAGTACGAGGGCTTCGAGGAGATCGTCAACGGCACGAACCTGTGGAGCTTTTGCCAGATTCAATATAACTACATGGACACGGAAAACCAGGCCGGGACGCGCGGCCTGAAACTGGCGGCAAGCAAGGGCCTGGCCGTGGTGATCATGGAGCCGCTGATGGGCGGCAGGCTGGCCGATCCGCCCAAAGACATTCTCGAAGTTATGGCGAGTTATCCCGTGAAGCGCTCTCCCGCCGAGTGGGCTCTCGAGTGGCTCTGGGATCAGCCGGAGGTCTCGGTGGTCCTGAGCGGCATGAGCGCCATGGCGCAGGTGGAAGAGAACCTGCGCTGCGCCGATCACTCGCGCATAGGGGCTTTCACCGCGGCGGACCAGGCGCTGATCGCCAAGGTTCGAGAGATCTATGCAGCGCGCACGGCGATTCCGTGCAGCAAGTGTAATTACTGCATGCCCTGCCCCAACGGCATATACATTCCGGCCAACTTCGAGTTCTTCAACTACGCGCACCTGTACGACGACGTGGCGGGCGCGCGCTTCAAGTACCAGGTCTTTCTCGAAGAGGAGCAGCGCTCCGTCTCCTGCATCGCTTGCGGCATCTGCGAAGAACAGTGCCCGCAGAAGATCGCGATCAGCGAGTGGATGCCGAAGGTCACCGCGCTGCTGGCGTGAGCGGGAAGCGGCAAATTGAGCCTAATCTCTGCCTCAGTGCTTCGTCCATCCGTGCATTCCTGCTTTGAAGCTGCGGTGGTCAAGCCGCGGCAATGCGCGCGCCACTTTGTGGGGGAAGAGCGGGTAATGCTTCGCCGCGATGAGCCGCTCCGGGACGCACCATACGTCTTCTTCCGAGGTCATCCAGTGCAAGCCATCCAAGCGCTTCAGGTTCACCGGTCTGGAGTAGGAACGCAAGGTGCGCTCGCCGCGCAGGTTGTAGTAGTCCTCAAAGTAGCTGAGCGCCAGTTCGCGGAGCGTGCGGTAGATGGGCGCGCGGAAACGCAGCCCGGCGAAGTTGGACTTGGCAATGCCTCCCCATAGGCTACCTTCACGATAGATGGCCACCACGTGATCGTCGTCATGCACGGCCTCCAGATCCATGAGCAATGGCGGATGGCCGTTGACACGCAGGGCGGCAGCGGCCAGCAGTGCACCCTCCAGGCAGTGTCCTTTACGCTCACGCAGCACGCGGTGCGGAGACCACGCCGTGTTCGCATACTGGTAGGTCAGCCCGTCAATAAACTTCTGGATTTGCGCCGGCGTTTTCAGCGCTCGCAAAGCGCGCATATCTTCTGCCGGCAAGCCGAAGCTCTCCTGCATCTGTCGCGGAATTCCTTTTTTCGATAGCTTCTTCAAATGCAGAGCCGTAACTGTTTTTGAAACTCTCGGGAATTATACAGAGATGAGTTCCAAGCCGGCTTCTGTCCGAATTCAGGAGGATTCAGCGGCTCGCGATGGCGGCAACTGCCGCCGCAACATCGCTGGCGAGCGAGCCGGCGAAGAAGAACATCAAATCCGAACATCTGAAGTAAAAAGGATACGCTCTGGATTCGGTACGAAGGGCTTCGGCCTCAGGATCGTCTGAGGTCGCATCAGGCAAGCGGCAGGATGAAATTGGCCGCGGCCGGCCGTTCGATCCAGCAGCGCTTGCCGTAAAACTCCCGGAGATACGACTCGCGGTTGCGCTTGTTGACGAGCATCAGGCGCGAGCAACCTCTCTGGCGCGCCTCGGCCTTCACCGCATCGAGAAGGGCGGTCCCGGCGCCTCGACCGCGGGCATCTTCGAGCAGGAACAACTCCGAAAGGTAGCCTTCAGGCCCGGCGAGCATGAGGTAGGGCAGCCAGTGCACGGCGGCATAGCCCACCACGCGACCATGCTCGTCTTCGGCGATATTGACCGAATGGCTCTCGCCGCGAAGGCACATCTCAAGATGCCTGGCCACGCGCGCGGCGGTCGCCGCGACAGGCTCCGCGTTGATGTGCTCGAACCAGCCGAGGGAGCGAAGAATCTCCGCGATCGCCTCGCCATCCTCAGGCTTTGCCTTGCGAATGCGTGCCGCCATTGCCTCTCCTCATGGTCACCTTACCGGAGCTTGTCGAAGAAGTTTCGAGACGAATCTTGGAGTGTCAGATCCATGACTTCGTTTATTTCACCGAACCTTTGGCGCATAAACCTCAACTTCAACCGTACTACGAAACGCTATCAACAGCCTGCACGAAGCTATCGCTTCCGCTGTGCATAGTTGAGATGAAGGGGTCGAGCATGAGTTCATGGAGAGAACTAATGAACGCGACAGATGCGACGACACTCAAGCTCTGCTCGTGCTTCAGGTCCGTTTTTGCCAGTGCGCCGGATCGCGGCTGCCGTGGAAGCAGGCGATGACAGTGAGCGTTTCATCAGCCTCGATGACGAACATCAACGCGTACGGAAAACGGCGAAGTAGGGCGCGATGCACGTTCCTGTAGATTACGGGGAATTGGCGGGGGGCGGCGCTTATGCGCTGAACCACTGCATCAACCGCCGCGCGGAAACGCCGGCCCAAACCGTGAGCCTCGTTTTCATACCAGTCCTGCGCGTCGATCAACTCGGCGCGGGCGCGAGGGGTAAAGATAACCGGATGCACTACGGGCAACGCTGCTCAAGCTCGGTCTTCAAGGCCGCCCAAGTGATGCCCTCGCGCCGGTCATTGTCTAGCGTTGCAAGGCGGCGGTCAAGCTCCCCCCGCTGCGCGGCTGTCAGGGGAAGGCGGTCGTCTTCCAAGCTGTCCCAAAGCTGGGAGATTAACGCAAGGCGCTCCGGCGGGGTCAGACGCACAAGCTCATCATGGGTGAGTAATTCCATACGTCGAGCATAGGAGACAACGCGAGCGAAAGCAATAGGGACGGCTGCTTATCCCGAAGGCGGAAGAAGCGGGAACTGGCTGCATTCTAAGGATTTAATCGCACAATATGGGATTTGCTCCCCGCAATGTGCTTTGCATCACAGCGGGTCTGCCCCCCATGGAAGAGACTCGAACTTGCGGCTGTGTTGCGTCCGGCCGCGCTATGAGGCATAAGCGAATGAGTGAACAGAAAATGATTATCTTGGATGGGAACGAGGCGGCTGCCTCGGTTGCCTATCGTCTCACCGAAGTCGTCGCCATCTACCCCATTACCCCCTCGTCGCCGATGGCGGAGTGGGCCGATCAGTGGCGCTCGGAGGGAAAAAAGAATATCTGGGGCGCGTTGCCCATTGTGGAAGAGCTTCAGAGCGAGGGCGGGGCGGCGGGCGCGTTGCACGGCGCATTGCAGGCGGGGGCCTTCGGAACCACCTTCACGGCGTCGCAGGGCCTGTTGCTGATGATTCCCAACATGTTCAAGATTGCCGGCGAACTGACCCCGGCGACGATGCACGTGACGGCCCGGACGCTGGCGACGCACGCGCTGTCGATCTTCGGCGACCACTCCGATGTGATGGCCTGCCGGTCGACGGGCTGGGCGATGCTGGCCTCGAACTCGGTGCAGGAGGTGGCCGACCTGGCGCTGGTGGCGCAGATTGCGACGCTGGAATCGCGCATTCCGTTCATGCATTTCTTCGACGGCTTCCGCACCTCGCATGAGGTGGGCAAGATTCTGCCCATCAGCGACGATACGATACGCGCGATGCTGAACGACAAGCACATCATTGAGTTCCGGCAGAGAGCGCTCAGCCCGGATCGGCCGATGATCCGCGGCTCGGCGCAGAATCCCGACGTCTTCTTCCAGGCCCGCGAGGCTTGCACGCCGTTCCATGCGGCGGTTCCGGGCATCGTGCAGTCGGTGATGGACCGCTTGGCCGCCGAGACCGGCCGCGCCTATCATCTGTTCGACTACTACGGCGCGCCGGATGCGGAGCGGGTGATCGTGCTGATGGGCTCCGGCGCCGAGGCTGCCGAAGAGGCCGTGGACGCGTTGAACCAGCAGGGCGAGAAGCTAGGAATGGTGAAGGTTCGCCTCTACCGGCCCTTCGACGCCAGCGCTTTTCTGGCCGCGCTGCCCGCAACGGTGAAGTCGATTGCGGTTCTCGACCGCTGCAAGGAGCCGGGCGCCAACGGCGAGCCGCTCTACAAAGACGTGGTGACCGTGTTGGCTGAGAATGCGGCCAGCCTGCCGTTCGCCGCCAAGCCGGCGGTGATTGGCGGGCGCTACGGGCTTTCATCGAAGGAGTTTACTCCGGCGATGGTGAAGGGCGTCTTCGACGAACTGGCCAAGCCGTCGCCGAAAAATCACTTCACCATCGGCATCGACGATGATGTAAGCCACACCAGCCTGAGCTACGATCCAGCGTTTTCGACCGAAGACGGGAAGACGGTGCGCGCGCTGTTTTACGGCCTTGGTTCCGACGGCACGGTGGGCGCCAACAAGAATTCGATCAAGATCATCGGCGAGCAGACGCCGAACTTTGCGCAGGGCTACTTCGTCTACGACTCGAAGAAGTCCGGTTCGATGACGACGTCGCACCTGCGCTTCGGACCCAATCCGATCCGGTCGAGTTACCTGATCACGCGCGCCAGCTTTGTGGCCTGCCACAACTTCAGCTTCCTGGAGAAGATGAACGTGGTGGAGGCGGCCATGCCCGGCGCGGTGTTCCTGCTCAACTCGCCCTACCCGGCGGCCGAGGTCTGGGAGCATCTGCCCCGGACCACGCAGCAGGAGATGCTGCGCAAGAAGATCGAGTTTTATGTGATCGACGGCTACAAGGTGGCGCGCGAGGCGGGGATGGGGACGCGCATCAACACCATCATGCAGACCTGCTTCTTCGCCATCAGCGGCGTTCTGCCGCGCGAGGAGGCGATCAAGCAGATCAAGAAGGCCATTTACAAGACGTATGGCAAGCGCGGCGAGGCCGTAGTGGCTAAAAACTATGCCGCCGTGGATCACGCGCTGGCGCATCTGGAGAAGGTTGAACTTCCCGCTGCCGCGTCATCGAAATTCGATCTGATTCCGTCCATTTCCGGCCAGGCGCCGGAGTTTGTGCGCGACGTGCTGGGCCAGATTGCCGCGGGTCACGGCGACCTGCTGCCGGTGAGCGCAATCCCGGCCGGGGGGGCGTTTCCCACGGGGACGGCGCAGTGGGAGAAGCGGAACATCGCGCAGTTCATTCCCGTATGGGACAAGGACCTGTGCATCCAGTGCGGCAAGTGCGTGATGGTTTGCCCGCACGCGGTGATTCGCGCCAAGGTGTACGGCGCGGAGCTGGGGGACAAGGCGCCGGCGACCTTCCAATGGGCCAAGCCCAAGTGGAAGGGGATGGAGCAGGAGCGTTACACGCTGCAGGTGTCTCCCGAGGATTGCACGGGCTGCGCGGTGTGCGTGGATGTGTGCCCGGTGAAGAGCAAGAGCGACGCCAGCCACAAGGCCATCAATATGGCGCCGCAGGCGGCGCTGCGCGAGGCCGAGCGCGACAACTGGGAGTTCTTCCTGGGGCTGCCCGAGGCGGACCGCGCCAAGCTGTCGCATACGCAGGTGAAGGACATCCAGCTTCTGCGGCCGCTGTTCGAGTTCTCGGGCGCCTGCGCGGGCTGCGGAGAGACGGCGTACATCAAACTGCTTACGCAGCTCTTCGGCGACCGGCTGTATATTGCGAACGCGACGGGTTGCTCGTCCATCTACGGCGGCAACCTGCCCACCACGCCCTACGCCAGCAACGCGCAGGGACGCGGGCCGACGTGGGCCAACTCGCTGTTCGAGGACAACGCGGAGTTCGGCTTCGGCATGAGAATCGCCCTCGACCAGCAGAAGGAGTTTGCCGAGATGCTGGTCAAGCGGCTGGCTCCGGCGATTGGCGACGAGCTGGCGACGGCGCTGCTGGGGGCCTCGCAGAAGACGGAGACCGAGATCGACCAGCAGCGGGAGCGCGTGAAGGCGCTCAAGAAAAAGCTGGCGAGCAACGACTCCTCCGACGCGCGCAACCTGCTGGCCATTGCCGATGTGCTGGTGCGCAAGAGCGTGTGGATTCTGGGCGGCGACGGCTGGGCTTTCGACATCGGTTTCGGCGGACTGGACCACGTGCTCGGCTCGGGCAAGAACGTGAACGTGCTGGTGCTGGACACCGAGGTTTACTCCAACACCGGGGGCCAGATGTCAAAGGCCACGCCACGCGGCGCGGTAGCCAAGTTTGCCGCCAGCGGCAAGCCGAACAGCAGGAAGGACCTGGCCATGGAGGCGGTGAGTTACGGCTACGTCTATGTGGCGCAGGTGGCGCTGGGCGGCAACGACAGCCACGTGGTGAAAGCCTTCCAGGAGGCGGAAGCGCACGACGGGCCGTCGATTATCATCGCCTACTCCAGTTGCATCGCGCACGGCTACGACCTGGTGCATGGGCTGGAGCAGCAGAAGCTGGCCGTGCAGTCGGGCTACTGGCCGCTGATGCGCTACAATCCCGCACTGCGCGCGGAGGGCAAGAACCCATTTCTGCTCGACTCGAAGGCGCCGTCGATCCGGCTCAAGGAGTACGCTTATCGCGAGGCGCGCTACACGATGCTGGCGCGGGGCAATCCGGAGCTGGCCGCAACGCTGCTCGATGAAGCGCAGGACGACGTGGAGCGCCAGTGGCGCGTATACTCAGGCCGCGCCGCAATGGCGGGCCGTGGCGAAACGCCGCACATCGCTCCGGAAGAAAAGCCTGAAGAGAAGACTGGTGAAAAGCTGGCAGCCGTAGTTGACGGAGGCGCGGAATGATCGATTTTTCAACGCAGTATCTTGGTTTGAAGCTGAATGGTCCCATCGTGGTGTCGTCCACTCCGCTCTCGGAGTCGATCGACAACATTCGCCGCATGGAAGACTCCGGCGCCTCGGCGATTGTGCTTACGTCACTCTTCGAGGAGCAGTTGGCGCTTGAATCAAAGGCGCTGGACGAAGACCTCTCACGCGGCACCGATTCCTTTGCCGAGTCGCTCGATTATCTGCCCGATCTGAACGACTACCGGATGACGCACGAGGTCTACCTGGAGCACATCCGGCGCGCCCGGGAAGCAGTGAACATTCCGATCATGGCCAGCCTGAACGGCGCCACGACCGGCGGCTGGGTGCGGTTTGCCA
>JBEKZR010000040.1:0-16009 GCA_049509715.1 Occallatibacter sp.
CAAGTGGCTGGACGATCACGGCTCGGCTTGTGTCGGTCAGGACGACCCGATGCACAGACGAAGCCATGCTGAGGCCGTTGCCGTTAATGTAATTGGCTGTGCTAGGAAGCGCGAAAACATGAAGAACGGGCTGCCTCATTTGCGGCGTGACGTCCGCCAATCCAAGTGGCATCATCTCATTGCGTGCCTGAACAGCTAGGTACTCGATATAGTCTTCGGGGGTGTACACAATGATCGTGTATCCAGAAACCGAGCACGTATCACAAGCCATCGAAGACAGTATGGACGTCTGCACGTCGTTCAGCGTTATCCCGATTGAGTGCCTCATGCCGTGAAGGGCGTTATCGATCGCCGCGGATACCTGTGCATCCGTTAGGGGCGCCACAGTCAAGGGCGCAGTTGGCCGGTCCTTGCCAGGCGGCGTGGCCGTATTACCGGAGACGGAGGTTAACAGTGCAGACAATGTAAATGAGAGAACAGCAAGACGCGTTACGTACCTCATGTCTTCCCCCTTGGATGAGTTTGGAAAACTGCCCACTAGTATACTCAGATTTCATCGTGGCGATTTTGCGGACCACTGTGAACGGAAGAATTACGTGATAGTGGTGGGATTTGGAGGGTGGCGGCGGGAAACGGCGGGATTGACGCGGGTCAAACGCACTTTTCCACAGCGCAGCGGCGGGAATCAGACTGGAGTCGCTCAATGATAGTGATCGGGCAAAAATGGCAGGTGGAGCACCGGAAGTTGTTGATTCTTCGTGTGGAGGGTGTTTACTTTATAGTAATAGCAAAAATCGGGCCGAAAAATCGAGGTGTGGAAAACTCGCGGGAGCCGCATTTGGCGTGAGCGCGACCCGCTTTCAGACCCTCAAAATAATGCCGAAAAACACCTCCAAAAACCACCCAACTCTCAAATCTATGAAAAACCGTAGAAAACCCCGAAAATAATTTTTGGGAGGCGTTTTTCAGAACCTTTTTTCCAGTCCGTTGGCCTGATGAAGGGACTCGATATACTCCATCACGGAATCGCGGTTGATGCGCCAGTAGCTTGAATTTCCCCGCAACTTGTACGCCTTCAATGTTCCTTCCTGGCATCATTGGCACGTCTTGTGCCAAACCTGCTCGGTGGAGGCTATGAGAAATCATATGTCACCGGTTTTGAGTGGCTTCGGCATCGACCACTATCACGTAATTCCTCCATTTCACTATCACCGAACGGCTCCAGCAACAACCACTGAATAGAAATAATGGGCTCATCCGATACAATCTCTCTGGAATGTCCACCAAAATCGCTTTCCTCTTTCCGGGGCAGGGTTCGCAGGCCGTTGGCATGGGCCGCGAACTCGGCGCTCGTTTCCCCATCGCCGCCCAGGCCTTTGCCGAGGCCGACGAGGCCCTCGGTTTCCCGCTCTCCAAACTCATCTTCGAGGGGCCGGAAGAAGACCTCCGCCTCACTGAAAACACCCAGCCGGCCATTCTCACCGTCAGCGTCGCCGCCTGGCGCGTGCTGGCCCAGCACGGCGTCGAGCCGGCCCTTGCCGCCGGCCATTCGCTGGGCGAGTGGTCGGCTCATGTGGCCGCCGGAACCTTCAGCTTTCGCGATGCCGTGCGCTCCGTCAAAGCCCGTGGCCGGGCCATGCAGTTGGCCGTCCCGCCGGGTCAGGGCGCCATGGCCGCCGTCCTCTCTTTGGACCCCGCCCAGGTAGCCCAAGCCTGCCGTGAAGCCGAGGCCGAAACCGGCCTTACCGTGGCTGCCGCCAACCTCAACTCACCTGCCCAGACGGTCATCTCCGGCGCCCTGGCGGACGTTGAAAAAGCCTCGGCCCTGGCCAAGGCAAAAGGCGCCCGCCGCGCCGTCCTGCTCCCCGTCAGCGCGCCTTTCCACTGCGCCCTGATGCAGCCCGCACAGGAAGAGGTCGCCCGCGTCCTCGTAACCCTCACGCTGGCCGACCCACGCTTCCCCGTAGCCGCCAACGTCACCGGCGGCCTGGTCACCACCGCCAACCAGGTCCGAGACGCGCTCATCCGCCAGGTCACCGGCGCGGTCCGCTGGGCAGACTGCATGCACTCGCTCGTGGCCGCGGGAGCCAACCTGTTCATCGAGGTCGGCCCCGGCAAAGTCCTCTGCGGTCTGCTTAAACAGATCGACCCCACCCAAAAATCCTTGAATGTCGAAGACCCCGCCAGTCTTGAGGCCACGCTCGCGGCCCTGGCAGCCCCCGAATCCGCCCCCTGAAGTGCAAAGGCTCCATCCTCATCGCCTTTCCGCAATGAGAATGGAGCCCGCAAATCTGAATCACGCTAACAACCCGCTGACTCGCTGCCTTCTACGGTCCCAGGTACAGCTCCACCCCAGGCGGCGAAAAGTTCAGCGTATGTGTCTTGGGGTCGTAGTCCAGATTGAGCGCTTTGCTCTTCCGCCCGTTGATCAGCACAGCCGCCAGCAGCACATTGCCGTACATACGCGCCGCCACAATCCGGTGGCTCTGAATGGAGCCGTACTCGTTGTCCGGGCTGGTCGAGCTCCAGTCGGCCTGGAACCGCGAAAACGGGTAAGCGCTATCCTGCGCCTGATGCTGCTGCCAGTTCGGATCGTGATTCCAGATGCCGTAGGCCTTGGGCAGGTCGTTCTTTTCCACGGCCCTGAGAAATCTGTTGATCGTCGACCGCCCCAGCAGATGGTTGTTCCAGTTCCACGGCCAGTCCACCGGCATCCCAGCCGCCAGCCACCAACCCAAAAACAGCGCCACTAGCAGCCCCCCGGCCGCCTTCAGAATCATCTGGCGCCGCTGGTCGCGGACTTCATCAAACACAGGCGCGTCGAGCAAGGTCATCGTGCAGTTCCTTTCAGTGGACAGCGGTCAGTGGTCAGTAACCGGAGCAGCCAGAACTATTATCGCCCCACATACTCTCTCTTTAGACACCGGCGGCTGGCGAACAGTTCCCTGTAGGCGGAAACTGACCACTGTTCACTATTCTCTGCTGTACGTCGTCCTTTTCTTCTCTTCCTGCCGTTCCAGAGCCAGTTCGATCAGCCGCGTAATCAGCTCCGTGTAAGGCAGCCCGGTGGCCTCCCACAGCTTGGGATACATGCTGATCTGCGTAAACCCCGGCAGGGTGTTCACCTCGTTCACAAAGATGCGCCGCTTGCCGTCCGGCTCCATCAGAAAGTCCACCCGCGCCAGCCCCGACAAATCGCAGGCGCGGAAGGCCGCCACCGCCATCTCTCTTATCTGCTTCGTCTCCGCCCTGCCCAGCTTGGCCGGAATCACCGCCACCGACCCCTCCGACAGATATTTCGCCTCATAGTCGTAGAACTCCTTGCCGGGAACGATCTCGCCCACCACGCTCGCCCTGGGGTCATCGTTGCCCAGCACCGCAACCTCCAGCTCGCGAGCCTTGGCCGCCTCTCCGCCGCGGCGGATCTTGCCCCCCACCCCCTGCTCCACAATCAGCTTGCGGTCGTACCGGGCGGCCAGCGTCAGCGCCGGACCCAACTCCTTCCGGTCGTGCACTTTGCTGATGCCCACCGACGACCCCAGATTCGCCGGCTTCACAAACACCGGATACTTGAGCGCCGCCTCCACCTGCTGAACGGCCTTGCGCGGCGCCTTCTCCCACTCCGCCCGCAGCAGCGTAACGTGCTTCACAATCGGCAGCCGCGCCTCGGCAAACAGCCGCTTCATCACGTCCTTGTCCATCCCCGCCGCCGAGCCCAGCACGCCCGAGCCCACATACGCCATCCCCGCCAGCTCAAACAGCCCCTGGATCGTCCCATCCTCGCCAAAAGTCCCGTGCAGCACCGGAAAAACCACGTCCAGATTCGCAGCCGCTGGCCGGACGCTGCCCACCGTCAACTCGGCGCTGGTCTCAACCGGCTCCGGCGCCAGCAGCGTGGGAATCCCTTCGTGCAGCAGCTTGGCGCCGGGCGTGGCCTCGGGATCGCCGGCCCGCAGCCGCCGCACCACCGCGCTCTCGTTCCCCTCCAGCAGGTTGTGCGCATCCCCAGCCGCCAGCCAATGGCCGTCCTTGGTAATCCCGATCGGCGTCACATCGAACTTCTCCCGATCGATCGCCTGCAACACCGAAGCCGCCGAGAGCAGCGAAACCTCGTGCTCGCCGCTCCGCCCGCCAAAAATGATTCCCACCCGTAGTTTTTTCGCCATTAGTTTGATTCTAGTTGTGTATGCTGAATCAACTCGTTAATGAGGTTGGTAACCGGGGCGAATTCCTTACGGGTTCTGCTTGACTAGGGAGAAGGAAAGGCGAATAATTGAAGTCAGCGAGTACGCCGTTGAATGGTGGTTCAGTACTGGAGTTGTCTTGATGGCAAGTTCCCGTGAAGAAATGCAGGTAGAGGATGATGGACTGGCATGCGCGGAGGTGGGTAGCTGGGCGGAAGAGAAGTATCGTCTGGTTTCGCTCTACGATAAATTGTTCGCAACGGGTATGAAAAAGAAATGGGACCAGCGCGTCTACATTGACCTCTACGCAGGCGCCGGTCACAGCAAGATTCGAGACACTAATGTCCGGCTCAAGGGTTCGCCTGTTTTGGCGCTCAATGTACCAAACCCGTTCGATCAATACATTTTCTGTGAAGAAGATGAGACTCTCTTGGCCGCTCTGAAAGAACGCACAACAAAGGTTACGCCGGCTGCAAATATCACTTTCGTTCCTGGCAGTTGTGATGCCGAAATCGAAAAGATTTGCCGGGCGATTCCCAAGGGGTCTTCAGGCAATAAAGTGCTGAGCCTCTGCTTCGTTGACCCATTCGATTTTGGCCTGAAGTTTGAAACCATCCGAAGGCTTTCTAAGGTTTTTGTGGATTTTCTTGTGTTGCTTGCGGTTGGAATGGATGCGAATAGGGCATATGAACATTATGTAGATGGAAACAACACCAAGCTCGATGAGGCGCTCGGAAACTCCGAGTGGCGTAAAAGATGGAAAGCACATCCAAGACGACGAGATGAGTTTCTCAGCTTTCTGGCAGACGAGTTTGCGCTGAGCATGACTTCTCTTGGGTATTTGAAGATCAGACCCGGTGATATGAAGATGGTTAGGTCTGACGATAAGAATTTGCCTCTGTATTATTTGGCGCTGTTTTCACGCCACAAGATGGCCTACCAGTTTTGGGACCAAGTGCTGGAATACGGTACTGATCAAAAGAGTTTCGCCTGGGAGTAGCGCAATGTCTTCGCTGACAAAGATCGAATGGACCGACGCCACCTGGAACCCGGTACGCGGTTGCACGAAAATCAGCCCTGGATGCAAACACTGTTACGCCGAAGTATTTGCGGAGCGGTTTCGCGGTGTCCCCGGCCATCCCTATGAACAAGGTTTCGACCTTCGTCTGGTTCCGGAGAAGCTCGCGGAGCCGCTACGCTGGCAGACGCCCAAGATGATCTTTGTGAACTCCATGAGTGACCTTTTTCACGATGGAGTTCCGGACGAGTACATCGAAGCTGTCGCCATGGTGATGGTCAGAGCCAGGTGGCACACTTACCAGATACTCACAAAGCGCTCCGCCCGCATGGCGAGTCTCTTGCGCGGCCGTTTGCGCTTTGCGGCGGAATCCTCGCATATCTGGTGGGGAGTCAGCGTTGAAAACAAGGAATACGGCCTTCCCCGCGTGCGCGATCTCCGCGATGCGCCGGTTCCCGTGAGATTCCTGTCGATTGAGCCGCTTCTTGAGGGGCTCGGCCGCCTGCGTCTCGGAGGAATTCATTGGGTAATCGTAGGCGGGGAAAGCGGCCACGGAGCAAGGCCCTTGAAAAAAGAGTGGGTCACCGAAATCCGCGATCAATGCCTCGACGCCGGAGTTCCCTTCTTCTTCAAACAATGGGGCGGAGTCCGGAAAAAGCATGCTGGCCGAGTCCTGGATGGACGGACTTACGATGGTTTCCCAACTCGTGTCCACCATCCAGTTTCTCCGCTGGCAACTGCTCTGCATTGGGCGCGTGAAATTCAGGAGGAATATGCCGCTCAAAATGAGCTTTTGCCGGTCTTAGCGTAGCCGCCTCACAGTATCTTCTTCCCAAATGCCGAGCAGGCCAGCTCCACCGCCAAATCCGCCGTGCGGTTATGCTCGTCGATCACCGGGTTCACCTCGACGATCTCAAAGCTGAGCAGCCGCCCGTGATCCGCCAGAATCTCCATCGCCAGGTGCGCCTCCCGGTAGGTCGCGCCCCCGCGCACCGGCGTCCCCACTCCCGGCGCGTCCTCCGGGTCGATCCAGTCCATGTCCAGCGACACATGATACCCCGCCGTCCCGCGCCCCGCCGCCCGCAGCGCCTCTTCCATCACCGCCCGCATGCCCCGCTCGTCGATATCCCGCATGGTGTACACCTCGGCCAACCCGGCGCGCCGAATGTTCTCCCGCTCGCCGGCGTCGATGTCCCGCACCCCGATCAGCACCGTGTTCTCCGCCGCCATCTTGGGCGAATAGCCGAAAATGCTCCCCAGCGGCTCCGGTCCCAGCCCCAGCAGCGCGGCCAGCGGCATCCCATGCACATTCCCCGATGGCGAGGTCTCCGGCGTGTTGATGTCCGTGTGCGCATCGATCCAGATCACGCCGATCTTCTCCCCCCTCCGCCGGTAAAACTCCGCCACCCCCGACACTGAACCCGCCGCCAGCGAGTGGTCCCCGCCCAGCATCAGCGGCGTCATCCCCTCTTCCAGCGTCTTCACCACGGCCTCGGCGGTGCGCGTGCAGGTTTCAGCAATCTCCGTCAGGTAGCGCGCGCTCTTGTTGCCCGACGTTCGGGTTTCGGCAATCTCTACGCGGATGTTGCCTCCATCTGTCACCTGGTGACCCAGCGCTTCCAGCCGCGCCTCCAGTCCGGCCACCCGCATCGCCGAGGGCCCCATGTCCACCCCGCGGCGGCTGGCGCCCATGTCCAGCGGAACGCCCATCACCCGAATGCGGCGCGTGGGCAACGCCTGTGTGCCGCCGTGCGAAAACGATGAGGCGGCAGTGGAAACTTCAGAAGCATTCGACATTCAAACAACTCCCTGCGGCGTGCTCTGGCTAGCATCCACGCCGCGCAAACATACCTGTTGCCGCAAAATCCGGCCGGATCGGAGTCCACCGGCAATCCGGGGCCGGAAAGATACGGCCATCTGCCCCAAAAGAGTCATTAAACCAGATTTACATGAGAGTAAGATTGGAGCACATCGAATTCGGGTGGATTCCGCTTGCCCGCAGGCGCCCGAATGGTTTTTCATGCTGGAGTGACTGATGGGTTGAGTCCTGCTGGCGGGAGTTGCCGGGGACCGAATGAAACAGCGCATATACCACCGGTTTTTCTCGACGAAGAGGTTGATCCCCGCTTTCGCGATCATCCTCGGTTGGGCCTCGGTTGCCTGGGGGGCAGCGCCGCCCGTAACGCTGACCACCTTGCAGCAGGTCCGCGCCCTCAGCAACGCCCAGGCCAGCCAGCAGCTCCCCGTCGCCTTCGAGGCGACAGTTACGTACTACCGCGGCTATGAAACCAACTTGTTCGTGCAAGATGGCGAAATTGCAATCTATATCCAGGCTCCGGCGGATCTCCATCTGGTTCCCGGCGACCGCGTTCTGGTGCGGGGAAAAACGCAGAACAGCTTCAATCCTATTGTGATCGGCGATAGTATCACTTTGCTGCGCCACGGCGCCTTGCCGGCGCCGCAGCCAGCCACCTTCGATCAGATGATCCGCGCGGAGACCGATTGCAAGCTGGTGACCGTGCGCGGCGTGGTCCACGCCGCGGACCTGATGTTGAGCTTGGTAAGCCCTCAGCATTTCATCCGCCTGCAATTGCTCATGGATGGCGGCTATGTTGACGTAAATGTGGACAGCGACGATGCCGGCGCTCCCGAAAGTCTGCTGGATGCCGAAGTGGAACTTACCGGCGTCGCCTCGGAAGAATTCGACAGCAAGATGCACGAAACCGGGGTTCTGATGCACGTTCAGTCGCTTTCCGATGTGAAGATTTTCGAGCGCGCCAACTCTAGTCCCTGGGCTCTCCCCGTCACCCCGATGGATCAGGTTGTTACCGTTTCTCATTTGCGCGATTCCACGCCCAGGGTCCGCGTTCATGGAACCATCACCTATTACCAGCCCGGCTCGGCCGTGGTATTGCAGGACGGCGCCAAGAGCATTTGGATCTCAACCCTGACTAACGCCCCCATGCGGATCGGCGATGCGGCCGACGCAACCGGCTTTCCCGATGTCCACGAGGGCTTTGTCAACCTCGTGCACGGCGAAGTTCGGGACACCCTCACGCCCGCGCCCGTCACGCCGCTGCCGGCGACCTGGCAGACGCTCACCCCGAGAGGCTATGACTCTCCCGGCCATCACTATGATCTTGTTTCCATCGAAGGCCAGGTTGTAACGGAGGTCCGGGAGGCTTCACAGGATGAGTTTGTGCTGGCCATAGATGACAAACAGTTTTCCGCCATTTTGCGCCACCCGAATGGTCCGGTTGCGGCCACCAGGGAGATTCCTCTGGGTTCCAGGGTCCGTGTAACCGGCATCTGCGTCCTGGAAAACTCCAACCCATTCATCGCCCAGGTGCCCTTCGATATCCTGCTGCGCTCCTACGACGACATTGCCGTCGTCGCCCGGCCCTCCTTGCTGAACGTGCGCAACCTTATTCTCGTGGTCGGCCTCCTGCTCGCGCTGGTGTTCGCCGCGGTGGCCAGAGGATGGACCCTCGAACACAAGGTGCGCCGCCATACCGCCGCCCTGGCCGCCCGCATTGAGGCCGAGGCCGCCCTCGAGCGGCAGCGCAGCCGCATCCTCGAAGACATCAACGGATCGCGGCCCCTCGCCGAGATTATCGAAGAAATCACGGAGATGGTCTCCTCCGGGCTGAAAGGCGCTCCCTGCTGGTGCGCAATCGCCGATGGAGGAATCTTGGGAGCGTGCCCGCCCGAAGCAGACGCGCTGCGCGTCATCCGCATGAAGATTGCCGGCCGCTCTGGTTCCACTCTGGGAACCCTCTTCGCCGGACTCGATCCCCTCACTCCGCCCCATGAAGGCGAACCGGAGGCGCTCTCCGTGGGTGCTCGCCTGGCCACCCTGGCCATCGAGACACGCAGGCTCTACTTCGATCTGCGCCGCCGTTCGGAGTTCGACCTGCTCACCGACATCCACAACCGCTTCTCCCTGGACAAGAATCTGGACGCGCGCATTGCCGAGGCGCGCCAAATGGCCGGCGTCTTCGGCCTGATCTACATCGACCTCGACGAGTTCAAGCAGGTGAATGACCTTTGCGGGCACCAGGTCGGAGACCTGTATCTGCAGGAAGTGGCGCTGCGCATGAAGCGGCAGCTCCGGGCCCACGACATGCTGGCGCGGCTGGGCGGCGACGAGTTTGCCGCCCTGGTCGCGGTGGTGCATGACCGCGCCGAAGCCGAGGAGATCGCCCATCGCCTCGAACACAGCTTCGACGAGCCCTTTGTCATAGGGGAGTTTGTCCTGCATGGTTCGGCCAGCGTCGGCATTGCCCTCTACCCGCAGGATGCCGTCACCAAAGACGGCCTGTTGAGCTTTGCTGACGCCGCCATGTACCAGGCAAAAGACGCCAAAAAACAAAGCGGGCAAGCCCTGTTCGTCAACCAGAACCACGAACTTACCCCCAAAAACCAAACCTGATAACGGCTATCGCTGCTCTACAATTGCTGTACCCCGAAGCTAGGGCTTCAACGGCCTCAGTGAGGTTTTTACTCCCCGTTCGCCAACCAGTCGCCTCTCATCCCGACTCCCGCGGCGCTCCATTTCCTCTCCATGACGGATTGAACCGATATGAGCCGGACACCGCACCTTCAAAGGGAGTGAACTTCTTCTCGCGGGGAGGTAATCCCGTTGGCCAATCCTGCCGATAAGACTTTCAGGAGCCAGACAACGCCAGTTCCACCGGATTTTTCCGATGAAGAGACTCGTTCCGGCAGTTGCCATCATTCTCGGATTAGCTTCGGTTGCCTGGGGGGCAGCCGCGCCCGCACCCCTGACTACCTTGCAGGAAGTGCGCGCCCTCAGCAATGCCCAGGCCAGCCAGCAACTGCCAGTCGCCTTCCAGGCCACCGTTACTTACAACCGCATTTATGAACGGATTGTGTTTGTGCAGGAAGGCGATGCCGCCATTTATGTTGGCTACCCAACCCCTCTCAAGCTGGTCCCCGGCGACCGCGTTCTGGTGCGAGGAAAAACGCAGAAGAGCTTCTCTCCGATAGTGAATGCCGACAGCGTCACATTGCTGGGCCACGGCGCCTTGCCGAAGGCGGAGCCGGCCAGCTTCGAACAGATGATCCGCGCGGAGACCGATGGCAGGCTGGTTACGGTGCGCGCGACGATCCGCGCGGCGGACCGGAAGCTAAGCCCGGAAGCGCCGGTGTCCTATATGCGCCTGCAGATGCTCATGGATGGAGGCAATTTTGTCGCCGATGTGGAAGGTGAAGACGCCACCGCACTGCAGGCGTTGCTGGATGCCGAAGTGGAACTAACCGGAATCTCCTCGGAAACATTTGACAGCAAGATGCATCAGACCGGGATTCATATGCAGGTTCAGTCGCTCTCCGACGTCAAGGTCCTCCAGCGCGCCAGCTCCGGTCCATGGACCCTCTCCGAAACCCCGATAGATACGGTGATTGCCGTCTATCATGCGAACGATTCCACCCCCAGAGTCCGCGTTCATGGAACCATCACCTATTACCAGCCCGGTTCAGCCGTGGTCTTGCAGAATGGCGCCATGAGTATTTGGATCAATACCCAGACGTACGAACCCTTGAGCATCGGCGACGTAGCGGACGCAACCGGCTTTCCTGAAGTCCACGACGGCTTTGTCAATCTGTCGCATGGTGAAATTCACGACAGTAACACGCCCGCGCCGGTCGCGCCGCTGGCGACGACCTGGCAGACACTTTCGCTCATGGGCTACAACTCGCCCGGCCTTCACAACGAGCTTATTTCAATTGAAGGCCAGGTTGTCACCGAGGTGCGGGAAGCTTCGCGGGATGAGTTTGTACTGGCCATTGATGGCAAGCTCTTCTCCGCACTTTTCCAACACCCGGATAGTCTGGTTGCTTACAATAAGACCATCCCTTTGGGCTCGAAAGTTCGCGTAACCGGCATCTGTATCCAGGAAAACTCCGACCCATTCACCACCCAGATACCCTTCCATATCCTGCTCCGTTCCCTGGACGACATTTCGGTCGTCGCCCGGCCTTCGCTGGTCAACACGCGCAACCTTCTAATCGCCGTCGGCCTGCTGCTTCTTGTGGTCTTCGCTGTAATCGCCCGCAGTTGGCTCATCGAGCGCAAAGTGCGCCGGCAAACCGCAAGGATGGCCGAACTGGAGCGGCGCCGCAGCCGCATCCTCGAGGACATCAACGGCTCCCGGCCGCTCGCTGAGATCATCGAACTGATTGCGGAAAAGGTCTCCTTCCATCTGCATGGCGCTCCCTGCTGGTGCCAGATCGCCGACGGAGCGCAACTGGGAAATTGTCCGCCGGAGCTCACCGGCCTGCGCGTCGTCCGGAGCGAGATTCCCGCTCATAAGGGGCCCGCGCTGGGCGCCCTCTTCGCCGCCTTTGATCCGCTCGCCAAACCCAGCGCCGACGAGACGGAGGCGCTCTCCATTGGCGTTGCGCTAGCCGCTTTGGCCATTGAAACCCGGCGCCTGTACTCTGACCTGCTCCACCGCTCGGACTTCGACTTGCTCACCGACATTCACAACCGCTTCTCCCTGGACAAGTATCTCGACACCCTCATTGAAGAGGCGCGCCTGAAGGCTGGCATCTTTGGGCTCATCTACATCGACCTTGACGAGTTCAAGCAGGTGAATGACCTTTGCGGGCACCAGGTCGGCGACCTGTACCTGCAGGAAGTGGCGCTGCGCATGAAGCGGCAGCTTCGTTCCCACGATATGCTGGCGCGGCTCGGTGGCGACGAATTTGCTGTGCTTCTGCCTCTGGTTCACAACCGCGCGGAAGTCGAGGAGATCGCCCTCCGCCTGGAGCGCTGCTTCGACGGGCCCTTTGCCGTCGAGGGTTTTGTCCTGCATGGTTCGGCCAGTGTCGGCATTGCTCTCTACCCGCAGGACGCCGTCACCAAAGACGGCCTGTTGAGCGCCGCCGATGTCGCCATGTACAAGGCAAAAAACGCCAAAAAACAAAGCGGGCAAGTCCCGGACGGCCGCCAGAGTCCCAGCCTCGCCGCCCAGGATCGAGCATAACAAAGGCCCGGCTTGCGCCGGGCCTGTTGAGTTGAAGTAAAGAGCTGCTCCGCCAGCCTTCCCTGAGCCTGCCGAAGGCCGCTGGCCCCACCGCAGGTGGTTACTCGGCCGCCATCTCCTCGGCCTCGCCCTCTTGCCGCATCAGTTCCAGTTCGCGCTCGGCGGCCTCGATCTCCGCACTGACCTCTTGCTGCACGCGGGCCGCCGCTTCCTCCAACTCCGGCGAGAGCTGGACGTTGCGGTAGTACTCCAGGCCCGTGCCGGCCGGAATCAGCCGTCCCACGATCACGTTCTCCTTCAACCCGCGCAGGTTGTCCACCGCGCCGTTGATGCCGGCCTCGGTGAGCACGCGCGTCGTCTCCTGGAAGCTGGCCGCCGAGACCCAACTGTCAGTCGACAGCGATGCCTTGGTGATGCCCAACAGCATCGGTCGTCCGATCGCCGGACGTCCCCCATTTGCCAGCACCCGGTCGTTCTCCTCGCGGAAGCGGAACTTGTCCACCTGCTGCTCCAGCAGGAAATTGGTGTCGCCCACTTCGTCGATCCGCACCCACCTCAGCATCTGCCGCACGATCACTTCAATGTGTTTATCTGAAATGGCCACGCCCTGCAGTCGGTAAACTTCCTGAATTTCGTTCACCAGGTAAGACTGCAGTTCCTTTTCGCCCAGCACCGCCAGAATGTCATGCGGATTCAGCGGGCCATCCATCAGCGGTTCGCCGGCGCGCAGCCGCTCGCCCTCCTGCACGTTCACGTGGATGCCGCGCTGCACCGAGTATTCCTTTTCGTCGCCGTTGTCCGCGGTCACGTAGATCTTGCGCTGGCCCTTGGCCACCTCGCCGAAGCGAACCACGCCGTCGATCTCGCTGATGATCGCCGTCTCATGCGGCTTGCGCGCCTCGAACAGCTCCACCACGCGCGGCAGACCGCCGGTAATGTCCTTGGTGCGCGTGCTTTCCTTGGGAATCTTGGCCAGCACGTCGCCCGGTCCCACTTCTTCGCCATCCTGAATCATCAGGTGAGCGCCGCGCGGCAGCAGATAGCGCTTGCTGGCCTTCGCGTTCTTCACCACGAACGCCGGCTGCCGCTTCTCGTCGGGAGCGTCGGCCACCACCCAGCGCGAGAGGCCGGTCACTTCGTCCACCTCTTCGTTTAGCGTGATGCCTTCCTGCAGATCCTTGAACTGCACCGTGCCGCCGATTTCGGTAAGAATGGCGTACGTGTACGGATCCCACTCGGCCAGCAACTGGCCCAGCTTCACGTGCTCGCCGTCCTTCACCTTGAGGCGCGCCCCGTATACCACCTGGTAGCGCTCTTTCTCGCGGCCGCGGTCGTCCACCACTGCGATCGAACCCGACCGGTTCATGGCCACCAGCGTTCCGTCCTTGCTCTCCACCGTGTTCAGGTTGATGAAGCGCACAAAGCCGTTGTTCTTGGCGTCCAGGCGCGATTTGTCTGACACGCGGCTGGCCGTGCCGCCCACGTGGAACGTGCGCATGGTCAGTTGCGTGCCTGGCTCGCCAATGGACTGCGCCGCGATCACGCCGCAGGTCTCGCCCAGCTCCACCATGCGCCCCGAGCCCAGGTTGCGCCCGTAGCACAGCGCGCATACGCCGCGCCGCGATTCGCAGGTCAGCACCGAGCGAATCTTCACCTTTTCCTTGCCCGCCGCCTGAATCGCCGAAGCGATGTCCTCGTCGATGCCCTGGTTCACATCCACCACCACGTTGCCGTCGTAGTCCTTGATGCGCTCTAGAGACACGCGCCCGATGATGCGATCCCTCAACTCCTCGATGATCTCGCCCGACTCCACGATCGATCCGACGTAAATACCTTCCACCGTGCCGCAGTCGTACTCGGTCACAATCACGTCCTGAGCCACGTCCACCAGCCGCCGCGTCAGGTAACCTGAGTCGGCCGTCTTCAACGCCGTATCCGCCAGCCCCTTGCGCGCGCCGTGCGTCGAGATGAAGTATTCCAGCACCGTCAGCCCCTCGCGGAAGTTCGCCGTGATGGGCGTCTCGATCACTTCGCCCGAAGGCTTGGCCATCAGTCCGCGCATGCCCGAAAGCTGGCGAATCTGCTGCTTCGATCCGCGGGCGCCCGAGTCGGCCATGATGTAAATCGGATTCATGGCTCCCTCTTCGTCCGCCCTCTTCATGTTGCCGAACATCTCGTCGGCCACCTTATCGGTCACCGCCGACCACATCTGGATCACCTTGTTGGAGCGTTCGCCGTTGGTGATCGCGCCGTCCATGTACTGCTTCTGGACCTCGATCACCTTCTTGTCGGCTTCTTCCACCACCGTGTACTTGCTGTCCGGAATCACCATGTCGTCCAGGCCCACTGAAAGACCCGAGCGCGTCGCGTACTGGAAGCCCAGATCCTTGATGTGGTCCAGCATGCCAACCGTCACCTCGAGGCCCAGGTTCTGGTTGCAGTAGTTCACCAGTTGACCAATGCCCTTCTTCTTCATCAGGCCATTGATGAACGGCATCCCCGAAGGCAGCGCGTCGTTCAGAATCACGCGGCCCACCGTGGTCGAAATGTACTCTTTGTTGAAGTCCAATGGCTCCGTGTGCGTCAGATCCTGGTCGTCATAGGCCGTGGTCATGTCCAGCACCTTGCCCGTATAGCGCAGCCGGATGGGCGAAAGCGTCTCCACTTCCCTGGCTTCCAGCGCCATCAGAATTTCTTCCGTGTTGGCAAACACGCGTCCCTCGCCCTTGGCGCCCTTCTTGGCCTTGGTCAGGTAATAGAGTCCCAGCACCATGTCCTGCGTGGGCACCGTGATCGGCTGCCCGGAGGCCGGCGAAAGAATGTTGTGCGACGCCAGCATCAGCACGCTGGCTTCAATCTGTGCCTCGGGCGACAGAGGAATATGCACCGCCATCTGGTCGCCGTCGAAATCGGCGTTGAACGCCGTGCACACCAGCGGGTGAATCTTGATTGCTTTGCCCTCCACCAGCACCGGCTCAAAAGCCTGAATCCCCAGACGGTGCAGCGTGGGAGCGCGGTTCAGCAGCACCGGGTGGTCTTTGATGACCTCCTCCAGGATGTCCCACACCACCGGCTCCTGCATCTCCACCATCTCCTTGGCCTGCTTGATGGTGGTGCAGTGGCCGGTCTGCTCCAGGCGGTGATAGATGAACGGCTTGAACAGCTCCAGCGCCATCTTCTTGGGCAGCCCGCACTGGTGCAATTTCAATTCAGGCCCCACCACGATCACCGACCGTCCCGAGTAGTCCACGCGCTTGCCCAGCAGGTTCTGACGGAACCGCCCCTGCTTGCCCTTGAGCGTATCGGACAGAGACTTGAGCGGCCGGTTGTTGGCCCCGCGCAGCACCCTGCCGCGGCGGCCGTTGTCGAACAGAGCGTCAACCGCTTCTTGCAGCATGCGCTTCTCGTTGCGCACGATCACTTCCGGCGCGTGCAGGTCCATCAGCTTCTTCAGCCGGTTGTTGCGGTTGATGACGCGGCGATAGAGATCGTTCAAATCGGAGGTCGCAAAGCGTCCGCCATCCAGCGGCACCAGCGGGCGCAACTCAGGCGGAATCACCGGCAGCACGTCCAGAATCATCCACTGCGGCTTGTTGTTGCTCTTGCGGAAGGCCTCGACCACCTTCAGCCGCTTGGCATACTTGAGCTTCTTCTGCGCCGAGGTCTCGGCCTTCATCCGTTCCCGCAGCTCAATGCCCAGCTCGTCGATCTGCACCCGCTTGAGCATCTCCTTGATGGCCTCAGCGCCCATCATGGCCTTGAAGCCGGAGGGCCGGAACTGAGCATCCAGCTCGCGG
>JBEKZR010000400.1:0-3371 GCA_049509715.1 Occallatibacter sp.
GGCTTTACGACGCGCAGCGTCTCGGAGCGAAGGTAGGCATCGTACAGGTGCCGGGCTTTCAAGGAGTCAATCTGGCCGGCATTCAGCTCCACTCCGGAGAAGATGAAGACGGTGCCGATCAGCGCCCCGCTGATAGAGCCGAGCGGGTTGAACGCCTGGGAGAAGTTCAGGCGCCTCTCCGAGCTGTGTTCATCTCCCAACTGCGCGATAAACGGATTCGAGGCCGTCTCCAGGAAGGACAACCCGCTGGCGATAACAAACAGCGCGCCCAGAAAGTAGAGATACTTGCCTTCCAGGGCCGCTGGCCAGAAAAGGAAAGTCCCCGCGCTGTAAAGGCTCAGGCCCACCAGGATGCCCGTCTTGTAACCGAAACGGCGCATCAGCAGGGCGGCGGGAATGGCCAGAAGAAAGTAACCCATGTAAAACGCCGATTGCACCAGGCCCGCCTCGAAGCGCCCGATGGAAAACGACTTCATGAACTGCCGGATCAGCACATCGTTCAGGTTGTTGGGTATGCCCCACATGAAAAACAGGGAGGTGACCAGGGAGAACGGCAACATATGCCCGGAGGGAAAGATTCCGTCCTTGCCCGGCGCTTTGGCGGGGAAATCCGCATTCATAACAGACATAACTGCATTCCTTCGGCTGACCGCATAGGGATAACGGCGGCCATTTCTTCGCTTTTCGATGAAACAAGAAACAATCCTGAATCTTTTTCAAAAAACCGGCTCGATCTTCCTCGGAGTTAGCCCCTTCCACCCGATGAATCGGTCAATTCTTCATCCGCGCAGACCGCAACTTTGCCGCACTTGCCGGAGGCCATCAGCGCATACGCGTCCGCAGCCTGATGAAGCGCAAACCTGTGGGTGATAATGTCTGCCGGATGCAGATTCCAGCGCACCAGGCGCTCGACTAACTCCTCCATCAGCCATGTGGATGTAACCCAGGAGCCGTAGAGAGTCTTTTGATCGTGAATCATATCCGGAGAAGGATTGATCTCGACGGTTCCACCCTCGCCGATGAAAACAATCTTTCCCCACTTGCGCGTGGCGCGAATCGCCGTGGCCCGCGCCGCCGCATTGGCGGAGCACTCGACAGCGCGCTCCACGCCGAAGCCGCCGGTCAGGTCCTTGATCTGGGCGGCGTTCTCCGGCCCGGAGACCAGCGTATGGTCGCAAAGGCCCAGGTCCCTGGCCAGTTTCAGCCGCTCATCCACAACGTCGACCCCAATGATCCTTTGCGCGCCCAGCTTGCGGCAGAGAGCCGCCGCCGCCAGCCCTACGGGCCCCAGGCCCGTGATCAGCACCGCATGATTGCCGTTGATTCCGATCTTCTCCAGGCCCTCGTACACGGTTCCGAATCCGCAGGCCACCTGCGCGCCGTCAGCATAAGAGAGCTGGTCCGGCAGCGCGATCAGATCCTTCTCCTCGGCGATCATGTACTCCGCCATGCCGCCATCCCGCTGCCAGCCGTATGCGCGACGGTACTGCTCGCTGGTGCAGGAGATCATGTAACCGCGCCGGCAATCGTTGCATAAACCGCATCCGGAGATGTGGTAGACGATAACCCGGTCTCCCGCCTTGAAGCGCCGGCAGCCCGGACCGGCTTCCACAATCTGGCCGCAGGGCTCATGGCCCGCGATAACTCCCTGATAGCCCTCCGGCCCCTTGCCCAGGTGCTCGTGGTAAATACAGCGTATGTCCGAGCCGCAGATCGTAGAGGCTTTCACGCGGATCAGAACCTCTCCGTGATTCGGAGACGGCACCGGCACGGTCCTTAGTTCGACTGTGCTGTTTCCCGGCAGAAACGCCGCCTGCATTGTCTTTCCCATCTGACCTTTCTCCTCTAAGTCCCGACCGCAATCGATTCCCGGCCCGCAGCGCGGCGCTCTATGCCGGAGTTATTACGCCGTTCACGTCCCACAGGTCTTCCCAGTTTTGCCCCTCTTTCCAGAGAAAGACCTGGCCCTTGATGAGACGGCAATTCCTGTCGAGCGCGGCGATCTCCCGCATCTCCTCATCCGTCAATGGATCGCCGGCAACTCCCTGGAGATTATTGAAAATGTTTTTTGGGTTGGCTGAAAACGGAATCGGCGTTTGCCCGCGTTGAACCGCCCACTTGAGGCATACCACAACGGGATGAACCCGATGCCGCCCGGCAATGCGCAGGATCGCCGGATCCTCGGTCGGCGAGGTATCTTCCGGCGTGCGATCGCGCTCCGGCCGGTGCGGCGATCCCAACGGCGAATACCCGATCGGCTCGATACCGTTGGCGCGCACAAATTCAAACAGCTCCGGCTGCTGAAAATGCGGATGAAGTTCCATCTCATTGACCGCCGGACGAATCTTTGCATCCCTAAGCACCAGCTTGAGCTTGGGAATGGTCATATTGGAAGTGCCGATGTGGCGCGTAAGCCCACGCTTCACAAGTTCTTCCATAGCTGCCCACGTCTTCATGTAGTTGGCGTGGATGTAGGGTTTGGAATCCTTGCTGCGGGCGGTAACATCGCAGCCCGGCGGGTGGAAGTTGGGAAAGGGCCAATGCACAAGATACAGGTCGAGATAACTAAGCCGCAGATCAGCCAGCGACTTCTCGCAGGAAGCGATTACATCGCGCGGGGCGTGCTTGTCGTTCCAGACCTTGGAGGTAATCCACAGTTCCTCCCTGCGCACGCCCGCGGCCATAACTTCAGCCAGCGCGCCTCCGATCTCGGCTTCATTGCCGTAAACGGATGCGCAGTCGAAGTGCCGGTAACCGATCCGCGCCGCGATTTTCACGGCTGCCGCAACATCGCGGGCAGCGACATGATCGGAGCCGAAAGTGCCCAGGCCGATAGCCGGCATCCTTGCCCCGGTCGAAAGCGTTCTCTGCGGGACCGACGCGGGATCGATGCGATCAACCGCTGTCCCCTCACTCGTGCTCTTAGCCTGCATTCTTTACTCCTGGCCGGTCTGAAATCGCGCCGTATCCCCGCTAGGCGCGCTGCGTTTCGTTGAGCATACCGGAAGCAACCGGTGAACCACTCGCTACTGTAAGCGTTTACTCCCCTGGAACGCAATACTCACGGATCGCCCGGCGCGCCGGTTGTCGTTTACCCGGTTGAGTCGATTCGGGTCAGCCAGGCGGCTTTTGCCGGGGCGGGCAAAAAGCTGGCGCGGATGGAGTTGGCCGCCAACTGGCGCAGTTCCTCGCGGCTGAAGCCCTGCTCGGTGTGGGCCAGCAGGTACTCGTTGGCCACATCGGAGCCGAAGAAGGCCGGGTCGTCGGAGTTGAGCGTGACCAGGAGGCCGGCATCGAAGTAGCGGCGGAGCGGGTGCTCGGCAAAGGACGCGCAGACCCCGGTGCGGACGTTCGAGGTCGGATTCAGCTCC
>JBEKZR010000401.1:0-3370 GCA_049509715.1 Occallatibacter sp.
CTCGCAGATGTCCAGCAACATGCCGTCCACGAGGCGTCCGGACTGCTTGAGGAACAGGCGGCGCGCACGCTCCAGCTCGTCGGGAGTGGGGCGCTTGCGGAAGATGAACCAGAGAGTGACTGCGCACGCGGCGGCCAGGAAGGCCGATGCGGAGGCAATCTCCCATGCTTTTGCGGTGAGGTGGATCATTTGCGGCGGGACTCCAAGCGGGACTCTGGGATTGGGGGGGTCCCAAGTAGAGAATACCGCAGAGGGAGCCTGGGCCAGGCGGTGGAAGGATGCGGCAGCGGAGAAGATTCTTGCTGCGATATACTCGTGACTGCATCTTGAATGAGTTCCGGCCTGCCGGAGGCCTCATTTTAGGAGGTTTTTCTTGGCTTTGGAGAAGAGTTCCACAACGGCACGGCCTTCCCGGATTCGCTCGACCACGGTGATTTGCGTGCGGCGCAACGGCGAGGTGGTGATGGCCGCCGACGGCCAGGTGACCTTGGCCGAACATGTGCTGAAGCACTCGGCCAAAAAGATCCGGCGGCTCTACCAGGATAAGATTCTGGCGGGATTTGCCGGATCGACGGCCGACGCCTTCTCGCTGTTTGCGCGCTTCGAGTCCAAGCTGGAGCAGTACGCGGGGAACCTGAACCGGGCGGCAGTGGAGCTGGCCAAGGACTGGCGCACCGACAAGATGCTGCGCAACCTGGAAGCGCTGCTGCTGGTGGCCGACAAGGGGCAGACGTTTCTTATCTCCGGGTCGGGGGACGTGATCGATCCCGACGAGCCGCTGGCGGCCATCGGCTCCGGCGGAAGTTATGCGACGGCGGCGGCCCGCGCGCTGATGGAAAACACCGACCTGAGCGCCCGGGAGATCGCCGAAAAGGCCATGAAGATCGCCGGGGAAATCTGCATCTATACCAACGACCGCATAACGATCGAGGAGCTGAAGGGCTAGCGGAGACATTGAGAGCACCGGACGTCTTCAGGAGCGCGCTCAGAGATGCCGACGGCAATCCCGCAGGCATTGCAACCGGCAGTTGCATGGGAACGGAAATGGGAGATTGACTGCCAAGATTACAATTCGACCAGCACAGCCTAACGATGAAGAGGAATTGTTTTTGCTTGCACAGTCATTTGCGTCGTCGTTTGCCGTTGAGCGATCCTCCTTCAGCGCTTCATTCGATGCACTTCTGCAGTCACCTGATGCATACCTGGCTGTGGCTTCCCGCAATGGACGAGTCATTGGTTACCTGCTGGGATTCGACCACCGGGCCTTTTTTGCGAACGGACGAGTTGCGTGGGTAGAGGAGATCATGGTGGCAGAAGATATGCGGCGTCTTGGAGCAGGGAGTCTGTTGATGGCGAGTATCGAAGAATGGTCCAGAGGCCACCAGACGAAGTTGATCGCATTGGCAACCAGACGGGCGGCCGATTTCTATCGCAGCCTGGGGTATGAAGAGTCCGCGACGTATTTCAGGAGGCTCCTATGACGCAAACAGGCGCCGGCCATGGCCACTTTAGGATTCCCGGCGCGGGAAGCCAGCAATATCGTCGCCCGGCCGGAAAACGAATCGCGGATCATTTGAACTGAGATCGCATACGGGCAAAGGCCCTCACTCTTCAATTACGAGACAGATTCAGAGCTTTACCTGGATCGACAAGAGAAACGAATGGCAATTTACCTACCCGCATCCGCCGAAGAACAGGAGCTCTCGCTGGACGAGCTGACGCCGCGCGAGATTGTCGCCGAGTTAGACAAGCACGTGGTGGGCCAGAAGGCCGCCAAGCGCGCGGTGGCCATCGCGCTGCGCAATCGCCAGCGCCGGCAAAAGCTGTCCCCGGAGATGGCCGACGACATCATGCCCAAGAACATCATCATGATCGGACCGACGGGGGTGGGCAAGACGGAGATCGCGCGGCGGCTGGCCAAGCTGACGGGCTCGCCGTTCCTGAAGGTGGAGGCATCGAAATTTACCGAGGTGGGCTACGTGGGGCGCGACGTGGAGTCGATGATCCGCGACCTGGTGGAGATCGCCATCGACATGGTACGCGAGGAGCGGCTGGAAGAGGTGGAAGACAAGGCGGAGATGAACGCCGAGGAGCGGCTGCTGGACGTGCTGCTGCCTCCTCCGCCGCCCGCGCAGCCGGCTCAGGAGGGCCAACTGACTCTGCCCGGAACCGAAAGCTACCAGCGCTCGCGGGAGAAGCTGCGCCAGCAGTTCCGCGAGGGCAAGCTGGACGAGCGGCAGGTGGAGCTGGACGTGCGCGAGCGGAATACGCCGCAGTTCGGGATCATCAGCAACCAGAGCCTTGAAGACATGGAGATGAGCATCAAGGATATGCTGCCGAACATCTTCGGCGGGGGCTCGAAGCGGCGGAAGATGAAGGTGACGGACGCGTTCGACTACCTGGTGCAGGAGGAAGAGGGCCGGCTGATCGACATGGACCAGGTGAACCGGGTAGCCACCGAACGGGTGGAATCGAACGGGATTATCTTTCTGGATGAGATCGACAAGATTGCCGGGCGCGAGACCGGACACGGACCCGACGTTTCGCGCGAAGGGGTGCAGCGCGACATTCTGCCGATTGTGGAAGGAACGACGGTGAACACGCGCTACGGCATGGTGCGCACCGACCACATTCTCTTCATCGCCGCGGGCGCGTTCCATGTTTCAAAGCCCAGCGATCTCATTCCCGAGTTACAAGGGCGGTTTCCCATCCGGGTGGAGCTGCAGTCGTTGACCGTGGACGACTTTCTGCGCATCCTGACCGAGCCCAAGGCTTCGCTGACCAAGCAATACTCGGCGTTGCTGGAAACCGAAGGCGTGAAGCTGGAATTTTCGCCGGAGGCCTTGCGCGAGATGGCGGAGTTTGCGTTCAAGGTGAATGAGCAAACCGAAAACATCGGGGCGCGGCGGCTGCACACCATCATGGAGCGGGTGCTGGAGGATGTGAGCTTCCTGGCGCCCGACGTGGTGCGGCGCGCGCCGGACCAGGAGCAGGCCGCGACGCTCTCCGAGGCCATCAAGGCTGAGTCGTCCACGCCGCTGCCTTACGAGGAACGGATGACCGCCTCGGGGCCGGAGAAGGTCTTTCTGATCAATGCCGAGTATGTGAAGCAGATGGTGGCGTCGGTGGTGCGCGATCACGATTTGTCGCGCTACATTCTTTAAGAGTTCTTCTCCGCCGCGCTGTGCTTGTTTATGCAGAGCGTTTCGAGTTTTCGCAGGGCCTTGAGCATTTCGCCCAGAGCTGTCTTTCCAATCTCCCGCTCGAACTCCCGCTGTAACTTGTCGAAGACGCCAATCACGCGCAGGGCGCATTTCTTCCCCTGCGGCATCAAGGTAAGCTGGTAGGCCCGCGCGTCCTCCGGATCGAT
>JBEKZR010000402.1:0-3369 GCA_049509715.1 Occallatibacter sp.
AAGTCCATCTTCATGCTCTCCTTCGCGCCCGCGGCCGTCCTGGCGTTCGCCGTGTAGATCAGGCCGTTGTCCCGGTTCGTGTAGTCGGCCGCATAGGCCGGCTGATCGCCGGGCCCGGTGAACAGGGTCGAAATCAGCGAACTGAAGGCGTCGTTGTTGTTCATGGGAGGCAGGCCCAGCAGCGTCTCCATGGTCCGCACCACGCTTACGGTCGAGTAGAACCGGCTGTCGACAAACGGCGAGCCATCAGCGCCAAGCGGGGCATACTTGCTGATGACCAGCGCCAGGCTGCGGTGCGCGTCAACGTGATCGCCACCATCCTGCGCATCGTCTTCCAGGATGAAGAACGCCGTATCGTCCCAGAACGGCGAGTGCGAGATCGCCTCGACCGCCCTGCCGACCGCGAGGTCGTTGTCGGCGACCGAGGACTTCGGCGTGGGTCCGCCGGGCCGGGTGCCCGCGGTGTGGTCGTTGCCAAGACGCAGCATGACGAAGTTGGGCATGGTGTCTTTGCCCTGTTCCTTGTCCACGAGCCATCCCTTCAAATGCCGCAGGAAGATATCGACTCGCACCTGGTCGGGCACCATCAGGTTGAAGTCCGGCGTCTCATCGGCAAAGTGGCCTACCAGTTCCGGCTTAGTGGGGACGTTGGCGGCGATCAGTGGGATGGGCCAGGGCCACTTGTTTACGCCGCCGCCCCACTCGGCGGGCAGCGCCTCGCCCGGCGCAACGGACTTGCGCGCGCAGTCGCGGCCTTCGAGCATCGGTCCCTGCTGCGGATTGGGCTGGGGGTTAGCGATTTTCAACTCATTGCAGAAGGTCGAGGAGATGAATTCGCCAAAGTGGTAATAGCTCTTGCCGTGCACGGCGAGATTGCCCCACAGGTAGCCGCTGGCCGGCTCGTTCACATCGGGAATCCTCTGCAGCAGCGGGTAGCCTTCCGCAACCACGCCCTCGTAGTCGTAGCTTCGCTGTCCGCCGCGATAGTTTTGCTGCCACGTCTTCTCCAGATAGTCCGTGCCAATGGCTGCGGTTGACCAGACATGGCCGTCGCCCGACACCTCGCCCGAGTCGAAGAAGTTATCCAGCACGCCGAACTGCAGCGCCAGCTTATGCTCGTTGGGCGTGATCGCTTCGCCGTACATGGTGAGGCTGGGGTCGCCGTTGCCCACCGGCTTTCCGTCCTTTTTCAAGTCGCCGAAGATCTGATCGTAGGTCCGGTTCTCCTTGATGATGTAAATCACGTGTTTGATCCGGTCCTGCGCTTCCCCGGCAAAGGCAATCTTCGCCGCGGCCGCCTTCATCCGGTTCGACTCCAGCGCCACCGAGGTCCATAGCGGCAGATTCTTCTCAACCTCGGTCTCATCCAACGTAGCCAGAGAGCCGTATAACAGCGTGCCAATGTAGGTGGTCCGCCTCACGATGCGGCTTGCATTCGCCCCCTCCTCCGGCCGTTGGGGAGCGTTGTTCGGCCCGGTTCCCTTGCCCTTCGCGGTGGCAACATACAGTTTTCCGCCGGAAGAGGAGGGCAGAAAGACCATGGACATCGGCATCCACTCCGTGGGCACGAATCCGATCGGCTCCACCATGGCCCTGCGGGCGGCAGACTTCGTCAACATTCTCGGATCAATTACAGCAACGGCGTCGCTGGCCGCGTTCGCCACATACAGCCGGCTGCCGTCGGCGTTGACGGCCAACGCCTCGGGCTCGGCGCCAAAATAGCTCTGGCCGGGAAGCCGGGTATCGAAGTATCCCTTCACGGAGAACCGTCCAGCACCCACATTGACGGCGGCGACGGCATCGCGGTTGGCCAGCGCGACGTAGAGGGTTCGGCCGTCGGGCGAGAACTCCAGAGCGCAAGGGTGCGTCCCCGGAGCCAGGGGGTTGGACGGCTTGAGGAGGGTGAGCTTGCGCCTCACGGCATGTTTGATCAGGTCGAGTTCCACAATCTCCGAGGCGTTCCACAGGGCCACAAAAGCTCGCTTGCCGTCTTTCGTAACTGCCAATGCAATCGGATAAGTCGAAGGTACGGCATCGTTCTCGGCCAGGTCGAAGCGGTCTTCGATCTTGCCGGTGGCGGCATCGAGCAGCAGCACGTCGTCCGACAAGTTATCGGCGACGAGGAGCCATTCCGCTCCCGCATGGCCAACCACCGCGATTGCCGCCGGGAACGGCACCCCCTTATCGCCCTCCACTCCGCCGATTAGCTTCGTCTTTCGTCCCGGAGCCAGTTGTTGCAGCGGCAGATTGATGAAACGCTCCGGCGCGATCTTGCCCGCAGTGAAGCTGTACACGGCCACGCCGTTGCCGGTCTTGTCTTGGCCATCGCCGAGCGGGTCGGAAGTCGAGCCCATGCTCGCGTACACATGGTTCCCGTCGCGGCTGAAGGCCAGGCCGGAGTAGAGCGTCTGCTTGGCGTTGAGCGGCGTGCGGTTGTCGGGAAAGTCCGCCACCGCGCCCGTCTGCGTATCCAACACCGCCAGCGACTGCTCATACTGCGACTCGAAGGTGCCGTAACCGGCGTTCACCGTGACCACGTATCGACCGCCGGGAGAGACAGCCATCGACATCGGCAGGCTGTTCAATCGTTGCGGACGCCCTGGGATCTCCCCAATCAACTGTTTGCTGGTGGGTAGATCCACTGTCTGCGCCGCAACAGACTCCGGCCCCAGGACGAGGGCCGCAGCGGCAACCGTGAACAGAACCTTCCTATGCATACACAAAACCTAGCAAAACCAACGACCCTTCCGCTTTACAAGGCCGTTACATTCACATGGTAGGTCAAGAATTCCGTTGCGGTGGAATTCTTGCTGGAGTAAAGGAGCGAGACCGCGGAGAGCCTGCAATAATCTGTGGGTATGCGCACGGTGATCACCGCCGAGAGGCTTTGGAACGGGACTAGCCTGCTGGACCGTCCCATGGTGGTGATCGAGGAGGGGCGAATTGCCTCCATTGCCACCCGCGAGAGCGGCGAGTTGCCCGCCGGAACTCAAACCCGCGTTCTCGACTATCCGGGCGCCACGCTGGCCCCGGCCTTTCTGGATGTGCACATCCATGGAGCGGCCGGCCACGACGTGATGGAAGCCACGCCCCAAGCCCTAAGCGCCATCGGCCGCTTCCTGGCCTCGCGCGGGACGGGCAGCTTTCTGGCCACCACGGTCACCGCTCCCCTGGATGCGACCCTTCGCGCGCTTTCAGGACTGGCGAATCTGTTGGAACGGCCGCCGGTTGAGGGACAGGCGCGGGCCATCGGCATTCATCTCGAGGGACCGTTTTTGTCGCACACCAAGCGCGGCGTGCAGCCGGCGGAGCACCTGCTCGCGCCCGACCTGACCATCTTCGACCGGCTTTTCGATGCTGCGGAGGGTC
>JBEKZR010000403.1:0-3341 GCA_049509715.1 Occallatibacter sp.
AACAACTCGGTTGTCGATATCTGGAAGCACACCGACGCCGGGCAGTTGAAGCTGGAGCCGCTGGACGGGCAGGACGGGGAAACGCCCGTCAAGACGCTGGAGTTGATGGGCTGCCACTGGAGGAAGAGCACCAACCAGACGCAGACCACCAACTGGGAAGGCAGCGGGCTGACGGCGATCAGCACTTACCTTGCCGGAGCGGATGCGATCGTGTTTGTGAACTTCCCGAACAAGCGGCACACCAAGATCGATCCGCGCTGGGAGAACATGAACCTATGGGCGGGCGAGTACAAGGAACGGACCGCCTACGACCCGAACGGCCTGATCATGGCCGGCACGGGCTACAATTGCGTCTTCGGCGTGGGCTTGCCTCCAGACGCGACCAGCCGTATGCGCATCGCCAACGCGGTGCCGCAGACAACCTAACCGCAGGGATTAGGGGTTAGGGATCAGGGGTTAGGAATCCGGGGCGGCCGAGACCGCCCCGGCGGAATGCAAAGGAGAATCGGAGATGCAGCCCAACTTTGAAGGCGCGACATCGGTTGTAGCGCAGATGGCGGCGAAGAAGCACTGCCCAAGGTGTGGCCACGCGGCAGTACAGGTTACGAGCCCGGATTTCGAGATTTGGAACTGCATCAGGCACGGAGAGATTTATCGCAAGGCGCTGCAGGCCCCCGGCGAGCCTCGGCGCAAGCCAAATCGCCGGAGACTTTGAGGGGAATGGGAGAGCATCATGGCAGAGACAGCCAAAAGCACGGCGGAAGCAAAGGCGGAGAGCGATCTGGCGAAGCTCGATCTGGAGATCAAGCGGATTGATCTGGAGACCAAGCAGCTTGACCTGGAAGAGGCCAAGGAACGTAACCAGCGCCTGAAGAACGAGAAGGCGGACCGCAGCCGGAAGAACCGGCAGCGGCAGGCGCAATTGGCGACCGACAGGGCGAACCGCAAGGCTTTGATGGCCGAATGCAACCACCGCCAGGGAGGATCGCCGAAGAATCCCTACAAGGGCAAGGGCGACAGCGCGCTGAGCGTCTTCAACATGCCGGACGGCTTTACCAAGCTGATCAAGTGCATTATCTGCCGCGGCGAGTGCTGGAGCCCGCATCCCGCCGACCAGGCGACCGCGATTCGCGAGGGCGAGACAGCGGCCCAGCGCGATGCCCGCGTGGCGAAGTATCATGCGGATCTGGCTGAGTTCAACCGGCTGTATGACCTGGCCAAAGACAAGCTGAGCGAAGAGGCCGCCCAGGAGATGCAATGCGGCGTAACCATCACCACGACAAACACGGAGACCGGAGCGCCGGTACTGCGGCGCCGGCCTTGTGACAGGTACGCGGCGTAAAACAGAGATCAGGGGTCAGAGATCAGGGATCAGGGGGCGGACGATGAAAAACAAGCTGATTCGCGGCGGTTTGGTACTGGCTTTGGCGCTGATAGGCGCGGGGTTGGCCGCCGCGCAGAGCAATCTGTCTTCAAGCCTCGTCTACACCTGGACCGCGAACAGCGCGACGACGACCGGGCAACTGGGAAACTACATCATTCTGAACGGTCTGGTTGCGCCCCGCCCTGCAATCTATACCATCGATTTCACGGTGAGCGGGACCGCGCCCAGCGCTTGCACCTTCCACGCCCAGGGATCGAGCGACGACAGCAACTGGTACAACGTGGACGGCGGGAGCGCCATAAGCTGCACGGCCAGCGGAGCGGAGTTCATCAGCGCGGCGCCGGTGATTTATCTGCGCATTAACCTGATTACCTACACCGCCGGGGACTCGACAACCGTGGTGACCTTTCACTATGTGGGCGCGCCCTCGAACGGGAATGCCACGGCGGGCAATCTGGCGGGGGGCGCGCTGGGAAGCGTTCCATACCAGACGGCGTTGAATCTGACCGGACTGCTGGCCAGCCCCACGACCAACGGGCACACATTCTTTTTGAGCTGGAAGCCGCTGGGAAGCGCGATTGCGCCTGTGGCCACGGATGGAGCGACATACCTGGCCAGCCCGCCGGCGATCGGAGGAACGGCACCGGCCGCCGGTGGATTCACGAAGGTGAACGTTTCATCGGCGCAATCGGTCGTGAACTGCTCCACTTCGGGGACGGTAACCTACTCCCAGCCCGAGCAGGGTTCGAGCTTCAAGGAAGTCATAGCCTACGCCGCCGCTTGCACAGGGACGGCCGCTTATACGTTTCCCACGGCATTTACCGTGACGCCCGATGTGGAAGGCGGGAGCGCTGCGATCGAGAGCGCACTTTCAACGAGCGCCGTGACACTGACTGGCGTAGCGACAACCGGCTGGTAATCCTGAAAGGTTACTAGCCAAAAAGGAGCAGGACGATGGGCGCAGACCGTTTGAGCTTTGGGCCGCTGAACGCGGCAGGAACCAACCCATATGACCAGCAGGCGCTGATCCTGGACACGGAAAACAACATCCTGGAGATCAGCGGAGCAAGCCGCACGCGCGCCGTCTTGTTTTCGAGGCTGGCGATTGTGGAGAACGCGCTGGCGCTGACCGCAATCACCACGGCGCAGACGCTGCTGAGCCTGGCCTTGAACGCGGGCGCGCTGAACGTGCAGAACCGCAGAGTGCGCGTGCGCGGGCGCATGGTGTACTCGACCACCAGCTCGAACGTGGCGACCATCACGCTGGCGCTGACGCTGGGCGGAGTGACGCTCTGCTCCATCTCGACGACAGCCACGAACACGGCAGCCAGCGTGAACCTGCCTATCGACTTCGAGTTCGAGCTGCTGGTGGCCACGACGGGAGCGACCGCGGCCATTATGAGCTACGGGCATGTGAAGGCGGACCTGGGCACGGCCACGACGGCCGCGATCACGGAGTTCCTGGACTCGAACATCGGGTCGAGCGACACGATCACTGTGGGGACGAACCCGACCGCCTGGGACACCATCACCGTGAATGGCACGCTGGTGACCTTTATTGTGCACGGCGGCACAGCGGTGGGCAATCAAGTTGTATTGGGAACGACCGCCGCGCTGACCGCGACGGCACTGTACACTTTTCTGGCCGCTTCGACCGACACCAACATTGCCAAGGCGACGTGGACGAACCCGAGCAGCACGGTGGTGCTGGGGGTGGCGAATGTGGCCGGATTTACGCCCTGGGCGACAACCAGTGTGCCGGCGAAGATCACCTTCAGCACGCCGACGGTGAACTTGCTGACGGCGGAGACCCTGGCGGTAACCATGGCGACAGGCACGGCGGCCGTGCCCAGCGCGCAACTGCTGGATGCCCAGATCGAGGTTGTGGGGTAAGCCAACGGGATGCCGGCGCGCCATGCCTCCTGGTAAGCGCGGCAGAGCGGCAGGGCCAGGGCGC
>JBEKZR010000404.1:0-3330 GCA_049509715.1 Occallatibacter sp.
CTGGAGAGCCCACAGACGCGAAGGCCCGCAAGACCTGGGACTCGGCGCTGGATTGGGAGAAGAAGGGCTACCAGAATATCGCCATAGACGAGTTGCGCCAGGCGAATAAGGAGGATGGCGGCCACTGCACGGAGTGCCTGCGCCGTGCGCTTTCGATGTCTGCCACTGCCGGCACATACAAGGACGCTGTGGAGATCTCGCACGATTGGCTGGCCCTGGCCCAGAATGATGCGGAGAAGGCGGTGATTCACTCGATGCTGGGTGAGGCATTGCAGATGCAGGGCATCAACCACAAGAACAGCAAGTACCTGATGGAGAGCTGCGATGAGTACAAGGCCGCGCTGGCGCTGGATGTACACGCACCGCTGATGCACTTTGGCTACGGTATCTCACTGGCGCATCTTCATCGGGATGACGCGGCGCGCGCGGAGTTCAGGGCTTTTCTCGAACAGGACCAGAAGAATCCTTCCCTTCACCGGCGCACGGAAAGGTATCTGGAGCGCATTGAGCTTGCGCGGTTCCCGATGGCTCCCGCCTTTACGCTGACTACCCTCGATGGGCAACAGATCGGCAGGGACAGTCTCGCCGGCAAAGTGGTGCTGATCGATTTCTGGGCAACGTGGTGCGGCTCATGCCGCGAGGCAATGCCGCACATCCGGGAGATCGCCAGGAAGTTCGATGGACAGCCGCTTGTGGTGCTCAGCGTGAGCCTTGACAGGGATCAGGGCGAGTGGAAGTCGTTTGTCCGGAGGAACGGGATGACGTGGCCGCAGTATTACGACGGCTATTTTGTGGGGCCGTTGGCCGGGGAGTTTGGTGTAAGCGCTATTCCCGCAACCTTTACTATCGATGCCGACGGCATTCTTGAAGACCAGCATGTGGGCGATGCGAATATCGAGGGAAAACTGAAGAAGCTGATCGCTGGGGCGGCGGAGGCGACAAACCGCAAATCCGCGCCAGCGGCGGACAAGTAGGCCAGCAGCCGGGATTCAAAGAGCACGCCTTCTCCGTTTTGGGCGGGCGGTCCCAAAACCGGCGGGACGAAAACATAGCACATCGCGCCTACCTCGCACAAGACTTGTAATTCCTGGCGCGGCTCCATACTATCCGCAATAGAAACCGGCCTGCAAAGCAGGTGGGCGATCAACGCTGGTTGAACCAACATTCGTGAACAGGGGCTCAACTCGACAATCGGTTCTGTGTGCCGTGTCCGCCAGTCCGGAATGCCTAATGAACCGCGGAGAGCTCCACCTTCCTAGGAAGGGTTCACCAGCGCATAACCCACGGCCCCGTGGACCGGGTTCTACCTTCCTTCGCGCCTGAGGGTCTATTCTGGCTCAGGTGCATCCAGTTCTATTTCACATCGGAGTCATTCTGATCCCGGCCTATGGCGCGCTGGCTGCGCTGGGCGTGTTACTGGCGCTGTTTCTGGCTTCTCGCGCGGCGCGCATTGCGGGCGTCGATGCCGCACAGGTGTGGAATCTCTGCGTAGTGGCATTGTTCGCGGCGCTTCTCAGCCAGCGGCTGCTGCTGGTGCTTGTCAACTGGAGCGAGTTGCGCCATCATCCTTCGTGGATGCTGACGCTGGCCATGATTCATCATCCGCTGCTGGCGGCCGCGGGCGCGCTGGCGGGCGTGGGATCTGCAGTGGCCTATGCGCGCTGGCAGCGGCTGCCGCTCATGAACACGGCCGATGCGCTAGCCGCGCCCGTGGCCCTGGGGTTGGCCTTCGAGCAACTGGGCGCATTGCTGGCCGGCTCGGGATATGGGACGGAAACTGGAGTGCGCTGGGCAGTGACTTACACCAATCCGCTGGCCGCGCGCTGGAGCGGGACGCCTCTTGGCATTCCGTTGCATCCTGTGCAGGCCTACGCGGCGCTGGCATTTTTCACTCTCTCGGTTTTCCTGCTGGTGTGGTTGCCGGCGAGGCGGCAGCAGGGCGATGTAGCCGGGCTGGGCCTGATAGGGATGGGCGTGGCTGTCTACATCACCGAGTCTTGGCGCGATCCGGAGGGCCGCGGCTCGCTGCTGGGCGGCGCGCTGGATGGGCCGCAGGCGGCAGCGATTGTGCTGGTGCTCGCCGGCGCGTTTGTGCTGCGTGAGCGCAGAGGCCAGCATGCGAACAACGAGGGCGAAGATGGCTGAGGCCGGGAATGATGAACGGCGGACGATCGAAGTGCCCCTGGAGGCTCAAGGGCAGCGGCTCGACCAGTTCCTGACCTCGCAACTGGAGGGAGTAAGCCGCTCGCGTGTGCAACTGCTGATGGAGCAGGGCGATGTGCTGGTGAACGGCGAGCGGGAGAAGGCATCCATGAAGCTGCGCGGCGGCGAGCGGATCGCTGTTACCGGCGAACCGCATCCCGCGCCGCTGAAGGCAACGCCGGAAGACATTCCGCTGGACGTGGTGTATGAGGATGCGGACCTGGCGGTGGTGAACAAACCGGCCGGGATGATGGTTCACGCCGGGTCGGGGCAGAATGAAGATGCGCGCAGCCGGGGGACGCTGGTGAACGCGCTGCTGTACCGGTTCAAGGCTCTTTCTTCGACGGGCGGGGAGCTCCGTCCCGGCATTGTCCATCGGCTGGACAAGAATACCAGCGGGCTGATCGTGGTGGCCAAGAACGATCGCACCCACGCGGCCCTGGGAGAGATGTTTGCGAGCCGGCGCATCAACAAGACCTACATCGCGCTGGTGCAGGGGGCGGTGGCGCGGGAAAAAGGCACGATCAACGCCGGCGTGGGCCGCGATCCCGTGCGGCGGACGCGCATGACCGCACAGCCACAGGAAAACGCGCGCTCCGCGCTTTCACACTACGAGGTGGTCCGGCGAATCAGCAATCGCTTTGGCAAGTTCACGCTGGTGCGGGTGCGCATCGAGACCGGCCGGACGCATCAGATCAGGGTACACATGGCGTCCATCGGCCATCCGGTGGTGGGGGATACGCTGTATGGCGGCGCAGGACAACTTACGGACCAGGTAGCCTCGCAAGCCGCGCAGTCCAAGGCTGCCCGGCGGAAGTCCGGGGCCCCCGGCGACGGGCCTTTGTCGCTGGGGTGGAAAGCGGAGCCGGAAAAGCTGCGGCTGGGACGGAACTTTCTTCACGCCGCGAAGCTGGAGTTCGCGCACCCGGCGACGGGCAAGATGCTGGAGCTGGAGGCGCCGCTGCCGGAGGAGTTAGCGAGGTTCCTGGACCGGTTGGATAGTGAGGGTACGACCGCCGGTAACGACGGACGGGCTTGAATGGATTCGGACGGATGCGATGGGGCGGGCGCGGTTGATAAAATGAGGAAGCCATGACCAGAAATCTATTCGGCCTCGTGCTTACAGGG
>JBEKZR010000405.1:0-3327 GCA_049509715.1 Occallatibacter sp.
ACGCGCCAGGCCGCGCCCCAACGATACGCTCCTGCAACCCAAGTTCGGGGAGTGGCTCAGCCTGGTAGAGCACCTGGTTCGGGACCAGGGGGTCGGAGGTTCAAATCCTCTCTCCCCGACCAATGTTTTCAATGGTTTGCAAACCAGCGATCCCGACCCACTGGTATTAGCCCAGGGGGTCTAGTGCCGGAAGGTGCATCAATACTGGGCTTCTCGCCGAATATTGGATGCAAGACCATCTACAAAAACATCTACAGTCGGAAGCAATGATCCAATTCACACCCAAACAGCCAAACTGTATTCGCCACCCATCTGTCTGATTTAACAGCAGATCGGTATTTTGGCGAGGGACAGGTCAAGGATCTTGCCCCCTTCTATGACACGCAGCATCTCGCTCGACATCTGCGAAGCCACCCAGGCCTCGTGCATCGTCATCCGCGTGAACGGTACATCGCCAATGGGATCTCGCCGCGCCTCAATGGCCCGCAACAGGACCACCCTGATGTGGATCGTTTCTCTTTAGGAAGAACGCCAAAGCGAACATGACGACCGACCCGACTCCGATCAACCAGTACACATCGATATAGGCGATGGCCGAGGCTTGACTCAGGACCATGCCGTACAGCCGCGCAAAGGCTTGGTTCTGTGCGTCCGTCATTGCCATCGAGTTGCTGAGTTGCGACGCAAGCCCATTGACTGCATCACGGAAACTTGGATTGTCCAGAGATGTGTAATTCGCCAGCATCGTTTGGTGCATCTGAGTCCGTTGCGCCAGGATGGTCGTTACAAGTGATGTTCCGACGCTGCTACCTATCTTCCGCATGAAGTTCGAGAGGCCGGCCACATCGTTGCTTTTCTCCGGCGGAATACCGACGTATGCGGCTAATGCTGCGGGTATGAAGATGAAGCCAATGGGGATCACCTGGACGACTCGCAGCCACGAGGCGGAATCGAAACTCATTGTCATACATACATGTTGTCTTGGCGGAAAGAAACATACCGACCGCCACGGCGAACCATCCGAAAGCGATAAGGTACCGAGCCTGGACGCGCGAAGTGAGCATACCAAGGCAAGTCGCGCATTTACGCGACATACAGCCCTTCGGTTAACAGCTAGGAAATCACTCCTATCAACATTGCACGCGGATGCTCTATGTTGCTTATTTTTCAATGGCTTGTGAGGACTCTCAGCTCGGAAACAATTGTGGAGACTACCCACAATTGCCCACGGTTTTGAAGCAGTCTACCCACAAAAGTCCCCGCAGTCTTTTCTGCGCTTCGCTTGCCCTCAAATGCGTCCACTCCCTCGGACAATGCCAAGGACCGCGACCTCTGCCGTGAAAGGTAACAGGAATCCGGTAACTTATTGAAACTAGACGTAATGGATGGCTCCTTTTGGCGTCTTGAGGAGCACACGGGAACGCTTATCGTGGCCTTCTCGTCAGCTATCAACCTGCTTGAAGCACTACACTTAAGTGATTATGTCTGCGAAGCCAAGGGAAGACGGTGATGTCAGGCGCTCCAGGGAGCGGGGCCGACCTCTGCTCTGGTTGAGCGGGGCCTGGGTTCTGCCATTCCTGGGCATCTTTTTTTGGATTTTCCCTGGCGCCCAATTCGCCAAGGTCATCGTCTTGATCCTTGTCGTCTTGGCGACGCCGCTGCCCGCGCTCGCGTACATGCATCGGCAGCGGGTCCGCCTGGTTGCCCGCGCGGCAGGCTCCGAGGAAGAAGCAGCGCAACTGAAGCTGCAATTAGAGACCGTCCGTTTTCGCACGGCCCGCTTGCGCGAGGAGTTGCAAGCCGCTGACCAGCAGGCGCGGCTGAGCCATCAACTGACGCTTCTGGGCCAATTTACGGCCGGATTCATGCACGAGTTCAACAATCCACTGGCGATTGTGGCGGGCAGGATCGAAGTGCTGCTCGAAGAGCGCAAGGAGGATGCCGCCCTCTGCGCCGACCTGGAGCAAATGCTCAAAGAGGCACGTTACATGGGCAACATCGCCAGCACGCTGCTTCAGGCGCTGCGGCGCGAGCGTGGCGGAGAGATATTCGAGGCCTCGGCTCCGCAGAAGGCCCTGGATGAGGCGCTGGCGGCGCTGCGGCCTTTGGCCCAAAGCCAGAGAGTAAAACTGATGGAGGAGATCTGTGAGGCACCGCGCGTGGATGTGCCCGAACACGTGGTCGGTGAAGTGGTTCGCGGTCTGCTGAACAACGCGCTGGAGGCTTTGAAGGGACGCGATGAGGGGATGATCTGGGTGCGCCTTGAACCCTACCGCATCGCGGGTGCCAAAGTGGTGGCCAGGATTGAAGACAACGGGCCGGGCGTGCCGGAGAGTATTCGCGAACACCTCTTTGAGCCGTTTGTCTCGCAGAGTAGCGGGCGGGAGCAACTGGGGCTGGGGCTGTTTCTGGCGGCCAGCCTGCTGGATATGTATGATGGGCGCATCCGCTATGAAGCCAGGGAAGGCGGCGGCGCCAGTTTCGTTGTCGAGTTGCCTCCGGCGCGATTTACCCGCGGCCAGCCCTATCACTGGTTTGCCGGAGGAACAACCGCGTGAGTCGCATTCTGGTGATTGACGACGAAGCCGCGCTGGGAGAAAACATCCAGCGGATGCTGCGCTTGCCCGGCACGACGGTCTCCATTTGCGTGGACCCGGCGAAAGGTCTTGCCGAGTGCCTGGCCCACCCACCCGACCTGGTTCTGCTGGACGTGCGCATGCCGGGCATGTTGGGTGAAGAGGTCTTTGCCCATCTGCACGCAGCTCATCCCGGGTTGCCAATCGTCTTTCTCACTGCCTTCGGATCGGTGGAGAGCGCGGTGCTGGCCATGCGCAACGGCGCCTTCGATTACCTGCAAAAGCCCTTCAAGCGCGAGGACCTGCTGCTGGTGGTCAAGCGGGCACTCTCGCACGCCCGGCTGGAACGCGAAGTGGAAACGCTGAAGGGCCGCCTGGAAGCTCTTGGCGAGGCCGATGCAGCCGAAAGCCGCAGCGGAGCCATGCTGGAGATGATGGAAAAGTGCCGCCGCGCGGCGGCCACTGACGCCACGGTGATGATCCTGGGCGAGAGCGGCTCCGGCAAGGAGGTGACCGCTCGCTTCATCCACAATCAGAGCCGGCGCAAGGATGGGCCCTTTGTGCCCGTCGAGTGCAGCGCCATGCCGGGCTCGCTGATCGAGAGCGAACTCTTCGGTTATGAGCGCGGTGCCTTCACCGGAGCGGAGCGCACCAAAAAGGGGCTCATCGAATCGGCAGACGGCGGCACGCTGTTTCTGGACGAGATCGGCGATCTGGGCGTCGAGCTGCAAACGCGGCTCTTCCGGTTTGT
>JBEKZR010000406.1:0-3310 GCA_049509715.1 Occallatibacter sp.
GTCGATCAGTTGCCGGACCTCTTCGGCGAGCAGCCCGGCTTGAGCGATCTCAACGAGACCTACGAAGCCACCACCCTCGGCGGCCTGGTCAGCGAGATCGAAGGCCGTATCCCGGTTCCCGGCGAAGTCGTGCTGCTCGAATCCATCGGCTTGCGCATGGAGGTGGTGGCTTCCACCGACCGCCGCGTCGACCGCCTGCGCGTTTTTCCGCCGGCCGGTGAGAGAGCGGCATCAGACCCAGCAAGCTCTACTTCACCTGATAAAAAGTGATCCGCACCGCCGGATGATCCGCGTCTCCCGCGCCGGAGAGAACTCCCACAAACGTTCCTGTCGTCAGCCAATCGTAGGCTCCCGTCGGCGCTTCAAAAACCGGCCGCGTAAACACTCTCTTCCCGTCCCCGCCGCAGAGCATCCCCTTGTTGGAAACAGACAATCGTGCCGTCCTCTGCCTGAAGCCTATATTCCGCCGAGATCGACGTGCAGCCGTTGGACAACCGAAGCTGCCAATCCCATCCGCCCGGCAGAACCTTGCCCTTCAGCCTGGGGCCGCTCACGCTGCCTCCGGTAATCGGCACAAACTGACGATGGCCGTATGCTGTGTCGCCGACCGTGACGCTCTTGTCCAGCGTGACAATCTCTTCAAAAGCCAATTCCAGCTTCGGCGCCGCATCGGGAATCGTAGCCGTGCCGGAAGCCGCTTGAGCGGAGGAGAAGACAGGTGTCAAAGCAACGAAGAACGCCGCGGAAAGCAGCCCAAAGCCACGAAAATCAAACCAACTTACCATCACGGAAACTCCTCCAGAACGAATCGTTGATGTCCATCACGCTACTCTATTTCCTCACACGCCGCCCAACGCTTTCCACGCCCGCCATTCCTCAGCCGTGATCTCCCAGGCCTCCGTGGGCAGCCGGCCGGAGACATATTCTTTCTCCGCGACGCCCACCAGGCGCATTCCCTGTTTCTCCGAGATTCGCCGCGAAGCCACATTTGCGGCGGCCTTGGTAACTCGCAGAACCGGGAAGCCGAGCGTCTCAAACCAGAAATCGTTAGCCCACGCGCAGGCCTCGCTCATCAGCCCCTGCCCCTGCCACGCAGCGCCCAGCCAGAAGCCTCGATTGTCCTCATCGCCCTTCATCAGGTTGAGGTGCCCGATCGGTTGCGCCGGCTCGCTGCGCAGGCGCAGCATCCAGTGCCACTCCTCGCCCCGCTCCATCTTGGGCAGCGCAATCTCGCGGCAATAGGTAAGCGCTCCGTCAGACGGGTAGGGCCAGGGCACGCGATTCAGAAGATAGCGCACGATCTCCCAGCGAGGGAAGTGCTCCTGAATGGCAGGCGCATCGGCCATCTCCAGCGGGCGCAGGATGAGGCGTTCCGTTCGGTCTTCAGGGATCATAGGCCGATGATACCAACACCTGAATGGCGAATCCGCGATAATAGAGCCGGGAGCATGAAAACCCTTTGAAATCCGGATTTGTCGCTATTCTCGGCCGGCCCAACTCCGGCAAAAGCACGCTGCTGAACGCCCTCACCGGCGAAAAAGTCGCCATCGTCTCCGCCAAGCCGCAGACCACGCGCAACCGCATCGCCGGGGTGGTTGAGGTTCCGGCGCGCAAGGGCGCGCGGCGAGATTCGCATCCGGCGGCGCAGATCGTCTTTGTCGATACCCCCGGCGTCCACAAGCCCGGCTCGCAGTTGGACCGGCGCATGTTGCAGGAGGTCTACGCGGCCCTGGAAACCCGCGACCTGGTGCTGGTGCTGATGGACGCAACCCGCCGCGTGCAACTGGAAGCGGCTGCGAAGCCGGCCGCTGCAGTGGGCGATGGGATCTCAGAAACTTCCAAACACAAAAGCGCCCACGGCGCCTGGGCCAGCGAGGATGAGTTTCTCTTCGGCCTCATCCGCAAGCTGGACTGCCCCGTCTTCCTGCTGCTCACCAAGATCGACCTGGTTCCCAAAGACCGTCTGCTGCCGCTGATCGATACGCTCACCCGCCAGTTCAACTTCGCCCAGATCATTCCGGTCAGCGCCCGCAAGCGCGATGGCCTCGATCTGCTGGTGCGCAAAATCGTCGAAGTCCTGCCCAAGGGCGAGCGCTACTACCCCCAAGATCAGTACACCGACCAGCCCCAGCGCTTCATGGTGGCCGAGCTGATTCGCGAGAGCATCCTGGCCGAAACCGGCGAAGAAGTTCCCTACGCCTCGGCCGTGGTCATCGAACAATTCGAGGAACCCGAACCGATGCCCTCGTCCAAAACGAGCAGAAAACCGCTCACGCGCATCGCCGCTGCCATCTACTGCGAGCGTGAGGGCCAGAAGGCGATCCTGATCGGCAAGGGCGGCGCAAAATTGAAGGAGATCGGCACCAGTGCGCGGCGGAAGATCGAGTCCCTGCTCGGCACCCGTGTTTATCTGGAGTTGCATATCATCGTCGAGCCCAACTGGCGCGAATCGCGCAGCTTCATCGAATCGCTGGACTGGCGCAATCAACTCGAACGCCTCGCCGGGGTCCCCAGCGACAGGTCTTAGTCGCTGGGGTGACTGGTCGGGGATCAGATCACGGAAAAATCTTCAGACGCAGATGAATAGTGCGCTCGTGCTCGGTTGGCAAGCTGCACGTGCAACAAAGGCACGCGGTTCCGCTTTTTCCTCTCAACAGCCGCCGTCATTTGCTAAGCACAATCTCGTGCAGCTCTGGCTCGACTGGCTTTTGGCCTTTGTAGTCGGAGTAGTGGACCACGCTGTCGTAGGCGTCTTTAATCAGGTCCTGCAGCGGAATGACGCTGCCGTTGACGCGCTGTTCGTCCAGCAGATCGAGATCGACGTCGGCGACCACCAGTTGTTCCTGGTTGATGGTGCCCTCGGCGGCGATTCCATCCCTGGCGAAGAAGTAGTCCGAGGGAGTGAGAATAGCGGCCTGGCCGTAGTTGGTGGCCATGTAGGGGACCAGCGGGAGATTGCCCACGGTTCCGGTCATGGCGACGTAGATCTGGTTCTCGATGGCGCGGGCCTGGGCGCAGTAGCGGACGCGGCAGAAGCCCTCGCGGCCGTCGGTGCAAGAGGGAACAAAGAGAATCTCGGCGCCGGCCTCGGCCATCACCCGCGCCACCTCGGGAAACTCGATGTCGTAGCAGATGAGGATGGCGATGTTGCCGAAGTCGGTGTGGTACAGGTAGAGGCCGTGGCCGCGGCTGAGCTGATATGGGCCGCTCTCGGTGGAGGTCAGGTGGACTTTTTTCTGGCGGAAGACCTGCCCGTTGGGCGTGAACAGATGCGCGGCGTTGAAGACCTTGCCCCTCTGAAAGACGGGAT
>JBEKZR010000407.1:0-3298 GCA_049509715.1 Occallatibacter sp.
GGACCAGTTCCAAGGTCACCCTGGGGACGCCGGGAGGCACTGAGAGCAGAGTCACTCCGTTACGCGTTGCCAAGCTGGAAACGGATGATTCATCGGCCCCTTCGGGAACTTCTTCAATTTCGATAGCAATTTCCTCTTGAACCAGGGACTTTTCAGTAGCTGGAGAAAAAATCATGCGGCAGTGGTACTGATAGGTGAGCCAGCAGTCCCGCAGACAGTAAACTGCAATCTCTCTGTATCGGCCGTCGCGCCAGCCGTGCTCAGCAATTGGGCTCGATAGTGGAACTTGAGCAAGCTGTCCCGCCCTATTCCTGGAAAGACGGTCTTCTCAGGAATCATCATGGCGAAGTCAGGGCAAGCGGGCCGGCTATGGACGAGGCGCAGCGAAATCATGGCTAGTCTGGTTGGCCGATGCGCTCAACGGCCATGGCGGTCGCTTCGCCGCCGCCGATGCAGATGGCGGCGATGCCGCGGCGCAACCGGAATTTTGCGAGCGCGGCAAGCAGCGTGGCCAGCATGCGCGCGCCGGATGCGCCGATGGGATGGCCGAGAGCGCAGGCGCCGCCGTGGACGTTGACCTTTTCATGGGGCAGGCCCAGATCGCGCATGGCCGCCATGGCGACTACGGCGAATGCCTCGCTGACCTCGAACAAATCGACGGTGTCGAGCGCCCAGCCGGTCCTTTCCAAGAGCCGTCGGATGGCGCCGATGGGCGCCGTGGGAAAAAGCGCAGGCGTGTTGGCGTAGGTGGCGTGACCCGCGATTGTTGCCAGCGGCACGAGGCCGCGGCGGTCCGCCTCAGAGCGCCGCATGAGCACCAGCGAGGCGGCGCCATCGGAGATGGCGCTGGAACTTGCCGCCGTCACCGTTCCACCCTCGCGAAAGGCAGGCTTGAGAAAGGGAATCTTTTCCGGTTTTGCTTTCAGCGGCAGCTCATCGTGGCTCACCAGGCGCTGGGTCTTGGCGGCATTCACCGTGACGGGAACGATCTCTGCGTCAAAGCTGCCGTCAGCAGTGGCCTTTTGCGCCCGCGCGAGCGAGGCCGCGGCATACTCGTCCTGCGCCTGGCGCGTAAAGGCGTAGCTGTCAGCGCACTCCTCAGCGAACGCGCCCATCGAACGGCCCTTATCGTAGGCGTCTTCAAGGCCATCGAGAAACATGTGGTCGAGAATGCGGCCGTGGCCCATGCGATAGCCGCTGCGCGCGCGATCGAGGAGATAGGGGGCGTTGGTCATGCTCTCCATGCCGCCCGCGACCATGATCCTGGCGCTGCCGGCAAGCAGCAGATCGTGCGCCAGCATGGCGGCCTTCATGCCCGAGCCGCAGACTTTGTTGATGGTGACCGCGCCGGTGGAAGGCGGCAGTCCGGCGGCAAGCGCGGCCTGACGCGCGGGGGCCTGGCCCAGGCCGGCGGAAAGCACGCAGCCGAAGAAGACTTCGTCAACGGAATCGAGCGGTATGCCGGCGCGCTCGACGCTGGCGCGGATGGCGATGGCGCCGAGTTCAGGAGCGGAGAGGTCTTTCAGATCGCCCTGGAACGCGCCGATCGGCGTGCGCACGGCGCTAACAATCACGACGGGATCGGGTGCTGCCATTCCCTGCTCCTATAGCGTTTTCGGAGATGCTGTAATCCAGAATATCCGGTTTGGCTTTCGGCTGCGAACCAATATGCCCCCATTTGCCTCCGCTCGCGAACAGGCGCCGCGTATGTTCTTGTTTCGCAAGGGTTCGCTCCCCTCCCCTTGACAAGGCCGACGCCGTTTTAGATGCTTATTGCACTCAGCCTGTCAGTGTTGATTGAATCCATAGCGGCGGGCGTGCGCCAAAGGCACACACCCGGAATCCAGACAGAGCCAAACAGCGGACGGTAGTGTCGCAAGGAGCAGATCATGAAGGGAAAAGTTGCGATCGTAACGGGTGGTGCAAGCGGGATCGGGTTGGCGATTGTGGAATCGCTGGCCCAAGCGGGCGTGAACTGCGTGATTGCCGACATGGACGTTCCCGGCGGGGAACGAACGGAGGCGAAACTTAAAGAGGGCGGGTATACCAGCCTATTTGTTAAAACAAACGTTTCCTCGTCCGACGACGTGCGCCACCTCGTCGATGCCGCCGTGGAAAAATTCGGACGCCTCGACATCATGGTCAACAATGCGGGCCTGCAATTCGTGGCGCCGGTGGTGGATTTCCCCGAAGAGCGCTGGAACCTGCTGATAGGCGTCATGCTTACCGGAGCGTTTCTTTGCTGCAAGTATTCCCTGCCGCACATGATCAAGCAGAAGTGGGGCCGGATTATCAACATCAGCTCGCTGCACGGCAGAGTGGCGTCGCCCTTCAAGGTGGCATATATATCGGCCAAGCACGGGGTGATGGGGTTGACGAAGGTAGTGGCGTTGGAGCAGGCCGAGAACGGCATTACCTGCAATGCCATCTGTCCCGCCTACGTGCGCACTCCGCTGGTGGAGAAGCAAATTGCGGATCAGGCCAAAGCTAACGGCATCTCGGAGGAGGAGGTGGTTCAGAAGATCATGCTTCAACCCGCCGCCATCCGGCGGCTGCTGGAACCCAGCGAAGTGGCCTCGCTGGCGCGGTACCTGTGCACGGACGAAGCCGCAGGGATCACGGGCGCGGCGCTGGATATCGATTTGGGCTGGACGGCGCGCTAGGACAAGATGCTCGAAGGCGCGCCGCCGGGCGCGCCTTTATCACTCGCAGGGAGAATAGCTATGCCTACCAATCCTCTGACCACATCTCTTGATACCCACCCTATCGCCACGCTGGCCGCCGCGCGCTCTCCGGAGCGGCACAAACTGGTCTCCGCCGCCGATGCCGTGCGCTTGATTCGCGATGGCGATACAGTAGCGACCGGAGGCTTCGTGGGCGTGGCCTTTCCCGAAGCGATAGCCGTGGCCATCGAGCAACAGTTTCTGACGTCGGAAGAGGAACTCGGCGCGGGTAACGGACGGCCTCGCGATCTGACGCTCGTCTATGCGGCCGGACAGGGCGACGGAAAGGAACGGGGGCTGAATCACCTGGGTCATCTGGGTCTGGTGAAGCGTGTGATTGGCGGACATTGGGGCCTGGTGCCCAAGCTCGGCGCGCTGGCGGTCGCCGGCCAGATCGAGGCTTATAACTTCCCCCAGGGAGTGATCTCGCATATGTTTCGCGATATCGCCGCCCATCGTCCCAGGCATATCAGCAAAGTGGGCCTGGGAACCTACGTCGATCCGCGTTACGGCGGCGGCAAAATCAACGACCGCACCACCAAGGATCTCATCGAGTTGGTGACCATCGACGGCCA
>JBEKZR010000408.1:0-3277 GCA_049509715.1 Occallatibacter sp.
CCGGCGAAGCGGATGGTGTAAGCCAGATAGCCCAAGCCCAGCAGAGTAGCGAGCACGGCATACGCGACACCGGCCATGCCGAGCAGCCAGGGAGTCAGGCTGACGGGAATCATCACCACGGCGAAGAAGAGCGCCTGGGCCACGGTGGACCATCCGTCGGGCTGGACGACGGGCAACATGCGGATGCCGGCGCGGGCGTAGTCCTCGCGATACAGCCAGGCAATGGACATGAAGTGGGGAAACTGCCAGACAAAGAGGATGGCGAACAGGGCCACGGCCGGCCACTCGATGCGCCCTCGGGCGGCGGTCCAGCCGAGCAGGGGACCCATGGCGCCGGGGAAGGCGCCAATGAAGGTAGCCAGGGCGGTAACGCGCTTGAGCGGCGTGTAGATGGCCACGTAGGTGAAGGCTGTGAGCAGCGCCAGCGCCACGGTGAGCAGGTTGGTGTACAGCAGCAGCCAGAAGGCGCCCAGGGCCAGGGAGCCGATGCCGGCCACGATGCCCTGGGCCAGCGAGATGCGTCCGGCGGCCATCGGACGGCCGGCGGTGCGCTTCATGAGCGCGTCGGTCCTGCGCTCCAGCGCCTCATTCAGGGCAGCGGCTCCGGCCGAGACCAGCCCGATGCCGAAGAGCGTGTCCAGCAGGCCGCGCTGCAAACTGGAAATGCCGGACTGCATCGATCCCAGGTAGAAGCCGGCCCAGCCGGTGACGAGCACCATGCCCGTGACCCGGAGCTTGAACAGCTCGCGGAGGTCGTGAATGAGGGTTGCCGTAGCGCCAGGGCTGGGCGCGCGGACCAGGCCATGCCCGGCGCTCTCAATCGAGGACGCGGCGAGATTTTCAGAAACTGCGGACTGGGAGGCGGGAATCACGCGTGATTTAGTTCCTATTTCCTGGTGAGCTTTACTCGCGCAAAAGACGTTAGCTTACCGCCGTCTTCGTTATCGATCAGCCAACTCCAAGTGTCAGTGCCTCTGCTGTAGGCGAACGTTGTGTGGACGCCGCTATCCTTCTCATCTTTGTCCCTGAAGAAGAACGCGATTTCGTCATTGCCCCGCTTGCCTTGGGCAACAGGGGCCGAGAGACCACCGCCACCGGTCGAGTCGAGCCACAGGCATTTGTATTCGTTCGACGATTCGTCCCATTCAATAAAGACGATCGCTTCATACGCGGGCTGGCCTTGTACGTTCTTCTCGCGCGATGTTTCGTGGAGTCGCAGGTATTCATGGTTCAGCACCCATTCGGACTCGATATCGTGCGTGGTCTGGCGTCCAGCAATGGTGCCCTGAAGTATCCAACTGCCGGTCAGACGATCAAGTAAGGGATCTTTACGTATTGGCGCCTGTGCTGAAGCTGAAAATGAAGTCATGAAAAGCAAAGCAAAGATTGCAAGATTTGTCTTCATTGTGTGACCTCCTAGTATCTTCTTCTTACCAGCCTGGACTGTGGGAAGAAGAGACCTTTTTGGTACCCTGTGAGTGTCCCCCTCCACGAGCATTCTCTAAGTCTGTATGGCGTGAGCACCTTGGCACAAGCGCCCGGCTGGCGAGCGCCTGTCCCGATGATAGCAAGCGGGGAAGTTTCGGGGTGGAGCGTTGCGGTCAGCCCAGGCACGCGGCCCGGAGGATCGCGTCCACGATCTGCTCGGGCGTGAGCGCGTCAACGGGAATCGAAACGTGGGCGGTGCGGTAGAGCGGAAGGCGTCGCTGGTAGCGGCTGGCCAGGTTGGCCTGGTCGGCGAGGATGGGACGGGTGTGCTCGGTGCCGCGGCAGCGGGCGAGAGTGGTGGCCAGTTCCACCTCCAGATGAACGAGGAGCGTGCCGGGTGTGGTAAGCAGCAGCGAGCGGGTGGCGGGGTGCTCGATGGCGCCGCCGCCCAAGGCCAGAACCAGCGCGTCGCCGGCGGCCAGGCGGGCGATGGTGGCGTGTTCGCGGCTGCGGAACGGGGCTTCGCCGTGGCGGGCGAAGAGCTCGGCGATGGTTGCGCCGGCCTCGGCTTCAATCACGTCGTCCACATCGAGAAAGGTCCAGCCCAGGCGGCCAGCAACGAGCGGGCCGACGGTGCTCTTGCCCGAACCCATGAAGCCGGTGAGGACGATGCGGCGAGGCGGCGCGGGGCGGGCTTCGGATTGGGTGGATGGGTCCACGGGAACTCTCTTTGCGGCGGCAAAAGCCGCATTCTCACTCTTCTCAGTATAAGGAAGCGGCGTTCCGCTGCCGGTCAGCCCAGCGCGATCACGACGGCTCCGGCGGTGATGAGCAGGCCGCCGATGAGGACCGGAGCGGTGAGCTTTTCGCCCAGCAGCAGCCAGGCGAAGAGGATGACCAGGGGTACGCTGAGCTTATCCAGCGGAGCCACGCGCGAGGCTGGGCCCAACTGCAGGGCGCGGAAGTAGCAGAGCCAGGACAAGCCGGTGGCCAGGCCACTGAGTGTAAGAAAGAGCACGGTGCGGCGGTCGAGCGAGCGCAATTCGCCGTGCTTGCCCATCGCCAGCGCGATGCCCCAGGCAAAGACCACCACCACGCTGGTGCGCAGCGCCGTGGCCAGGTTCGAGTCCACGTGCGCCACGCCCACCTTGGCCAAAAGGGCGGTGGCGGCGGCAAAGGCCGCGGAGAGCAGTGCCCATCCAATCCAGCTCATGGGGACAATGGTACGCCGTGCGGGCGACCTGAAGTGATGGTGATTTACACTGCAATGCATGGAGACTGGCCGCGCCAGCAGAACAGCCATTCGCGTGGCCATGCGGCGCGCCGCGCACCAGATATTGGACCAGCCGTGCGTCCTTAACGATCCAATCGCCGTGCCGTTGCTCGGCGCGGGTTTCGCCGTTGACCGGCAGCGCGAGATGCACCCGGCAGCGCGGGCCTTTCGCTTGTTTATGGCGGCGCGCAGCAGGTATGTTGAGGATCAACTGGCAGCGGCTGTGGCCCAAGGGGTAACGCAATATGTCGTTCTTGGCGCCGGGCTGGACACCTTTGCCTACCGCAACCCGTTTCCCTCGCTGCGGGTCTTCGAGGTGGACTTTCCCGCCACCCAGGAGTGGAAGCGCACACGGCTCGAAGATGCGGCCATCGTCCTGCCGGCCAGCCTGACGTTTGTTCCTCTGGACTTTGAACACAAGACCCTGGCCGCAGGGCTTGCCGAGGCGGGCTTCGATGCCCGCAAGGCCGCGTTCTTCGGCTGGCTGGGGGTGGTGCCCTATCTGACGCTGGAAGCCTTTCAGGCCACGCTTGGGGCAATTGCGCAACTGCCCGCCGGGACCGCCGTGGGCTTCGA
>JBEKZR010000409.1:0-3270 GCA_049509715.1 Occallatibacter sp.
CGGACGGCCGCTGTCGGCCTTCGAGCGGCAGGGGTACTTTCCGGGCGCGGAGGTTTCGCCGCTGGCGCCGCGGCTGCTGCTGGCCGGCCCGGCGTTGCGCATTCACCCCGCCAACGAGCCGGTGCTCCGCTACCTTTCGCCGCAGGTGGAGTGGGATCTGATCGCCCTCAGCGAGCATTGGCGGCGGGAGTTGAAGGTGGTCTTCCGGAAGCGGAGCGGGGATGCGCGGAGTTGAGGCGCGCGGTCGGGGCTTGACCGGAAACCGAGGAAGTCGGCATGCAGGCCGACCGAAATGCCGACTTGCAGGCGGACGAAAGCCCCCATTCCCTACCAAAATCGACGAAAGTGGGCTTGCAGGCGGACGGAAAGAAGACGAATGCCGCCCTGCAGGACAGCGGAATGTGCAAAAAGTCGGCGAAAACAGTGCGTTTTTGCGTGTTTTTTGGCTCTTTTTTGGTCGGAATTCGGCTCATTTTGGGGCCGATTCTCGACGCATAGTAGTATATATATTACTATTGGGCGACGCGAAGAGCGGAAGAGGATAGGAAGCATGGGATTGACGCGGAAGTTCCGGGAAAGGGTGCAGGCGCGCTACCGGAGCGACGAGAGGTTTCGCCGCGTTGTGTTGGGCGGCGCCGTCGAATCCCTTCTGGCAGGCGAGGGAGCTCGTGAGAGGCTTTCCGATTCGGGCCGTCCAGCCGGCAGCGGGTCAAAGCTGGCGAATTCGGGGCAGGGGTATTGGAGAGCAGCGGTGGGCCGCGAGATCCTGCGCGACTTCATCAATGCGACGCTGGGCTTTCCCGCGCTGGCGGAGAAAACCGGCATCCACGTGAAGACGCTGCATCAGATGTTCGGGCCGAAGGGGAATCCGACGGCGGCGAATTTGTTCAACATCATCGCTTGCTTGCAGGAGCATGAAGGGGTGCGGTTGCAGGTGGTGGTGTAGGCTTACGTGCTATCCCAGGTCCCAGAAACGGGACCTGGGGCACCCGGCATCAATCATCAAACATCAAACGAGAAGCGCTGTCTGTGGTTTTTATTTAGTGTTTGGCGTACCCTGAGTGCAGGAGTTGGAGCGATGGAAGTCGAGCTTACAGCCGATCAACGAGCATTCGCCCGCCAGGCTGTGGAAGCGGGACGTCTGAAGAGCGAGCAGGATGCGGTCGAGGAAGCTCTTGTATTGTGGGAAGAGCGAGAGCGCCGGCGTGTGGAGTTTCGCGCCACCCTCGATGAGGCCCGCGCATCGCTCGAGCGGGGCGAAGGCCGCGCGATCACGCCGGAATCCATGCGCGAGCTTTCCGCCGAAGTGAAAGAGCGCGGACGGGCGAGGCTGATCGCGTGAAAGAGATTCCAGATGAATTGAACAGGTTGTAGACAAAGTGCTGACCTATCACCCTGGATCGAAGTCTAAGTCAGCGCGAAAAAACGAAGGAGGTTGACCTTTGGCGTTCGATCATAAGCACTATGTACCGATTCTCAAAGGTAAGCGCGCAGAATTCTCTGCGCTGGGTTTCTTAATGTCAAAAGGTGGAATTACGCCTCTGATTGAAGTCGTCCCTTCTGTTGGAGCAGAGCAAACGCCACGACGCATGGCGGCTGCTCAGTGGCCAGTCAATCAGCCGTACTTTATGGATGTTTTCTTCCTTGACGATCCTGACGACACGGTTACGCCAGCGCCACCGACTCATCCAGTCAGGCTGTGTTTTGCAGAAGTGATCGCTCAAGGACAGATAGCCGTCCCCGTTACTGGATTTTCTCGTTCGCCTGGCTATCAGAACGCTATTCAACAGGTTATCGCTGAACAGGGTAACGGATTCGTTCTGAGGTTAACCACAGAAGATTTTGAGGATGTTGAGGCGTTAGAAGTAGGGCTTGATGTAATCCCCAACTACTTCAATGTGGATCGCGCACAAATCGACCTATTGTTAGACATCGAATCAGTTGCCAACAGTTCCACTGGCACTGTCGCACAAATGCACCGCGCTAATATAGACCTTATTCCTAATCTGGGTGAATGGCGCACGTTGACAGTTGCTTCCAGCGCCTTCCCTCTTGGATTGGCGCCGCTGGAAAGAAATCAATGGAATCCGGCACCTCGATTCGATTGGCGCGGTTGGAGAGCCCTCACTACTGCATCGAAGCGGCCTAGTCGTCTACCAGCGTACAGTGATTACGCAATCGCTCATCCCGCCCTTCCCCCTGAAGGGATAGCAACCATCCTGGCACAACTTCGTTACACGACCACCGATTCTTGGCTTATCTGGAAAGGAAGGAACGCCATCACGGACGGCTTCGACCAGTTCTTTGCGATTTGCGCGGATATTGTGAACCGACCCGAGTATCGCGGAGCAGGCTTTAGCTGGGGCGATGCTGAGATAGCTCAGAGAGCATCCAATGTCGGTTCAAGCGGGAACGCTCAGACCTGGCGACAGATTGGAACGAGTCATCACCTCGAAACGGTGTTGGACCAGATCGCCAGTCTCCCCTAACACGCAGACGATCTCGAACAGTCTTGAACAAATCCTGTGGGCTTAATGCGCCTACGAGCATCTCCCAAAGTTCCCGGCGTGTTGCTTTTGCTCGCGCATTGATACCCAACTCCTTCAACACATCAAACACCTCATCACGCCAAAGAAGCTGTACAACCCGCTGCGGAGAAATTCTGTCGTTCGTGATCGGTGCACGGCGTTCCTCTAATGCCACGGCTGTGTTCGCTCCGCGTGACGCCTCCCATATCCCCCACCATTCAGGCACACTCTCGGCGCAAGCGTCTACATGGCTGGAACCAACCACAATCGTGATTGTATTGAAGCAAAGCTCGTAAACAGCAAGCTGATGAGGTAACCGGGACAGAGTGTCGCGGTCACTCTTAATCTCATAGCCACTGAAAGAGCCGTTTACGACGGCGAGATCAACTCGGGCCTGCCCTTGCGAAAGTGACAGTTCGTCGATGATCGCCGTATCTGGCTCATCTGCGTGGATTAATCGCAATTTGTTCCGCAAAGCCGAGCGTATCTCAGCATCGCGTAGATTGGACATATTATTCCGCATCAACGCACCCCCCATAAGCGATTCGAGTCCCAACTCAACCCGCATCAGCGCTGATGCAACATCTCAAGGGAGTGAGAGCCTGATGGCAGCAGGTTCCCTGTTTCAGTTTACACCCTTTTGACACCCCAGCACGTACAATACGGGAATCAAATATATAAATCCCCAACTTTTTCTGGAGTTCGCGGACCAGTTCCAAGGTCACCCTGGGGACGCCGGGAG
>JBEKZR010000041.1:0-15802 GCA_049509715.1 Occallatibacter sp.
CTTTGGACCATCTGTGTCAATGCGTCCGCGCCAGCCGTCCTTCGGACACTATTGATGACGTATAACTGATCTTCCTCGGGCAGGCTGCTCGAACTTGGCAAGCATATTCCTCGCCTGAACAAGTCCTCTGCCACCTCTCCGCCATAACGTTCACATCCCGCATACAGCGGCTGCAAGTGCATTGGCTTCCACAGCGGACGGGACTCCACGTTGGCTTGATCGAGCGCCCGGATCAGCGCGTCTCTAGATGAGCCGAATTCCCGCTCGTCGATGAGGAAGCAACTGAGCCAGTTTGTGTGGAGACCGTAGGGTGCCTGGGGCATTAGAGTGATCCCAGGAAGGTCGGCAAATGCGTCGCGATAGCGGAAGGCAATGGCGCGGCGCTGATTGACACGCAAATCGAGGACCTCAAGCTGACCTCGGCCGATGCCTGCCAGCACGTTGCTCATGCGGTAGTTGTAGCCCATCTCCGAATGTTCGTAGGCGAGTCCGGGATCGCGGGCTTGCTGGGACCAGAAGCGCGCCTTCTTTACCCAGGCGGCATTGCTGGAGACAAGCATGCCGCCGCCCGTTGTGGTGATGATCTTGTTTCCGTTGAAAGAAAACACCCCAATGTCGCCGAGAGTTCCCGCGGGCCGATCCTTATATGTGCTGCCAAGGGCTTCAGCCGCGTCTTCGAGCACCGGCACGCCGTACTGGCGGCAAAGCGCCAGGATGGGATCCATGTCGGCGCACTGACCATAAAGGTGCGCGACGACAAGGGCGCGGGGCAATTTCTTTCGCTGTGCGCGCTTGCGGAAAGCGTCTTCGAGGATGTTTGGGTCCAGGTTCCAGGTGGAGTAGCCGCTATCCAGAAAAATCGGCTCAGCGCCGAGGTAGCGGATTGGATTACACCCTCCAACGAACGTGAGCGTTGAACTAAGGACTTCGTCGCCCGGACCCACGCCGAGAAGACGCAAACCGAGGTGGATGGCGGCGGTACAACTGCTCAAAGCGACAGCGGGCTGGCCGATGCGGTTCTCGAACTCCGTTTCGAATGCCGCGATGTTAGGGCCAACCGTGGAGAGCCAGTTCGTAGCAAACGCCTCACTGACATAGGTCAGTTCGGCGCCGCCCATGTGGGGGACTGAGAGCAGGATTCGTTTCATGATGAGTCTCTGACTACACCCACCGAATGAGCGTAGCTCCCCACGAATAGCCGACACCGAAGCCGACCAGCATAACCAGATGACCTGGCTGGATGCGCCCTTCTTCGGCCGCCTGCTTCAGCGCAATAGGTATCGTGCAGGAGACAGTGTTTCCGCAGTGGCGCATGCCCACGAAGAATCGGTCAGCGGAAATCTTCAGCTTTTTCCTGAGATGATCTAGCATGTACTGGTTCGCCTGGTGGAACACGAATAGATCGATGTCGTCTAGGTTCTTACCTGTGCGCGCCAGCAACTGTTGCACTAATCGGGGAACCGCCTGAAGCGTGAATGCGAAGATTTCCGACCCATTCATGTAAAGGTTCGCCTCGCTCCTGACGTTGCCATCCAAATCCATAGTGGCCTCTTCGATTGGCGCCTGTCGCTGCCTCATTCCTCCTGAGGGCACAATCAGGTTCTTTGCGCCACAGCCATCGGTCCCGTAAACGAAGGGGCCGATGAACTCATCATTCCCGTCCACGCCGCGCACAAGGGTAGCCGCTCCAGCATCCCCGAAGAGTGTGCGGACGCTCTTGTCTTGCCGATGGATAAACTTGCTATACGTTTCGCCGGTCACCAAAAGTACATTCGTCGCTTGACCGGTTTCAACGAGGGCCTTCGCAAGCCCAAGTCCGTAAACGAATCCTGAACACCCCAGATTGAAATCCAACGCGCCAGCTGACGTCGGGATTCCCAGGCGTTCTTGCATCACACAGGCGCTTGTCGGCAGAAAGTGGTCCGGGCTCTGTGTGCAGAACAGAATGAAGTCGATATCGTCGGGTTTGCAGACACCACTCGCAAACAGCTTAAGAGCGGCCGCAGTTCCCAGATCGGACGAGCACTCACCTTCAGCGGCAATCCAGCGTTCGGCGATGCCGGTCTTCTCCTCGATCTTTTCTACGCTCCACTCCGGGAACTCCTGCGCCAACTGCTCATTGGTGAGGCAGTGCTCTGGGAAGTGGTATTCGACTGCTGCAAGAGTTGCTTTCATGAACATACCTGTGCGGAGTGAAGACTATGTGATGGCTTTGGTGCAAATATGCTTGGCAGGGACGCCGAACATGGTGCTTCCAGCAGGCACGTTTCGTGTCACCACGCTGCCTGCCCCGACAACGGAGCCGCAGCCAACCTGAACGCAGGGCAGGATGAAAGAATGGCTGCCCGCCAGAACTCCCTCATCGAGACTTGCATTCCCGCCCACATCAGCATGAACCATTAAGCTGCACCAGTCACCTGCTCTGGCATCGTGGCCCAGGGTAGCACCAAGATTCAGGGTGACGAATCTTCCTAGGGTCACATTGGTTGTCAGCACGACACCGGGACAAGCAATACAACCCACGCCGATACGGCAACCCGCGCCAATAATAACGGAAGGGTGAATGAGCGTCGCAAATTGAGCGCCGCGCTCCAGAAGCCCCATTACCACCCTGCGCTTGGTTGCCGGGTCACCGATGGCACAAATGCACAAGTCCTCGCTAACGGGTGCGAACTCCTCGAGTTCGGCCAGAATTCTTACACCGACCCCATAGCCATCGAGAGCCGCAGAATTCGCATCCACGAAGCCTCCGATTCTCCACTCCGATTGCGTTGACTCGATGTCCCGTGCCCAACAAAGAACCTCCCTGCCAAAGCCACCAGCACCGACAATGATAAGACGTTTCATGTGTACCCCCTAATGTGCCGTATACCCGCCGTCCACCACCAACACCGCACCTGTAATCCAGCGAGCCGTCTCGGCGAGTAAGAATGCAATAGCATAAGAGACATCGCGAGCGCTGCCAAGTCCGAGCAGATGCATCGCTTCCAAAGCTGCGCTTTGTTCCGGTGTCAGCATTCCCAGCAGGCCCTCGCCCATTTCAGTTGTCACCACTCCAGGCGCCACACAGTTGACCCGAATGTGTTCCCCGGCCAACTCCACCGCAAGCGCCTTTGTGAGTGCAACGATTGCTCCCTTGCTCGCCGCGTATGCAGCGACCCCCGCCTGACCCGTCAGGCCCGCGACAGAAGAGAGAAACACAACGCTGCCACTCGAAGCACAAACACCCTTCTGCAAGAATCCTTTGGCAAGACAAATCGCCGCAACCACGTTGATACGCATGATATCTTCGGCGGTTTGTGAGTTCAGTACCCGAAGTGGTCGCAGTTTGTGCATGCCCGCGCTGTGAACCAATCCGTGCAACGGTCCGGACGTGGCGCTGATCCTCTTGAGCCAGCGAGGGATTTCATCGGTCGAAGACAGGTCGAAAGGCTCAGCACTGTGGCCTTCACCATCGAGGGAGCGCAGAGTTTCCGCAAGACTCTCCTCATTGCGCCCGACCAAAACAACATGCGCACCCAATTGGCTGATCAAGCGAGCTGTTTCACGGCCGATTCCCGAGGAAGCGCCAGTGACCAAAATGGTTTTGCCCGTCAAATCCAGGGGATTCATCATGGCTTCACCGGCAGGTTCACGGTTCGCACTCCGCAGGCTACGCTATCGTCCATTGACCGAACCTGGCGCAGACCCGGTGTGAATCTTCCCGCTGATCTGGTCGCCGAGAAGTTTTACCAGGTCGTCAATGGTCGCGCATCCGGCTATCTGCTTGGGCTGCAAATTAACGCTGAAATGCTCATCCACGAGTGCCATAAAACTGATAATGCCGAGGGAATTCCAGCCTGCGAAGCTGTCCAAACTCTCAGACCCTTTCACCGTGCCCGGTTCGAGTTCTAGAAGTTCATCCAGCAACAATAGAAACTCATTCTTTTCCATACTTTTCTCCTTAAAACTCCAAGCTTAAATGGCCGAGCCTTTCAGGGGCAGGTCACGGTAGTACGGGGGAAAGTACTCTCCCTGGAGGTCAGCTTCCGGGTCTAAAGGCAGACCGGCGCGCAGAATCAGGGCGGCATAGCGGCGCTCATTTACAATCAGGCGGATCGTATGAAAAGGCCTTCGACCGTGGGAGAACCCAGCCTTGAATTCGAAGAGCCTATCCTCCCGTGCCCCAACTCCCCCACCCAAGTGAAGAGTCGTGCAGCCTTGTGTCTTACCCCATAACCGCGCGAAATGAAGCATCAGCTTGGTCGGCGCCAATCGATGAAACTCCGGAGCGCTGGCGGAGAGGTGGTATTGCATGATTCCGCCCACCGTAGTAAATAGGGCACTCGCCGCGACTCTAGAATCAGGCGAGAATACACAGCATAAATGCAACTGGTCGCCAAGCGCGTCTTTCAGCTCCATAAAATACTCATCCGTGAAGAAATAGGTTTCATTGGCCCCGATTCTTCCCATAGTCTGACGATACAAGCGTCCGAATTCAGAATACCGGCTCCAGTCATCCATTACCGCGACGAAGTTGAGCTTCTCGAGCCTCCGAATGTCGTACCGGTGGCCACGCCGAGTCTGCCTCCAAAACTCCTCGACGCGAGAAGTAAGGTCAATGAACACTGTTTCACCATGCTCGACACATCTCGAATGCGGGGTCGGAGGGAGATTCCAGTTTTCCAGCAAAGGATGCATGCGCATCAAGACGCAGCAGCTCCCGATCTCGTCAGCCGCTTCACGTAGCCTCTCGAGAAACGCAGGTTTACGGTCATTCTGAGTATCCGCAAATAGCGGGGACGCGTAGCCGTATGGCGAGTAAAGATCCGACCAACCTCGCGGGTCCCCATCCTTCGCGAAAACGCTTTGCCGCAATAGCGGTATGAGGCACCTTGCTCCTCCTTCGTCTAAGTAAAACGCCAGTGGCTCAGCGCCGCTCTTCTTCCCGCACAGCGCCAAGTACCCTGGCAAGTGATAAAAGTCGTGTGGAACCTCACTTAGCATGGCGGCCCAGCGCTGGTCCTTTACCCCGATGAACAGCGAGTGGACATTACTGTGTAAGCTTCCCAGCTGTTCAGCCGAACCAAGCGGTACATGGGGAGTGTCCTCTCCTGTCTCGATCAGACCCTGAGCAGGCACACCAGCGGAGACAGTCCGGGGTTCGATATTCCGGTTGGTTACGGCACTCGCCCCAAGCACTGCCCGCTTGCCCAAATGGTGACTCGGCAATTCGAAAGAACCGATGCCGACAAAGGCGCCATCCTCGACGAAAACCCCTGCCCCAAGATGGACGCCGGGCGCGATGTGAACGAAATTTCCAATTCTGCAATCGTGGTCAACTGAGGCGGATGCATTGATGATTGTGTGCGCCCCAACGCGGGATCCCGGTTGCACCACGGCTCCCGCAAAGACGATCGTCCCAGGTCCCAGGGTTACACCTTCGTCTACGGACGCTCTGGGATGAATCACAGTCGTCCAGTTCAAAGCAAGCTCTGTGGCTAGCCGTTTCCGCGTTTCATTTTCTTCCACAGCGATGATGGCGTCGAGGTCGGGGTATTGCCGGATGCAGTCCAAGGAGCCCACTACAGGGACGCCGAGAACAAAATCATTTCGACGCGACTCGTCCTCGTCGACTATCACATCGACCACCCGGCCAGCAGCCTGCAAGGTCGCAATGACGACCTTAGCATGCCCGCCGGCACCGATCACGAGTACGTGTGCATTGGCCATCAGCAGATTATGAGACTTGTGAAGCAGGATTTACCACGCCGCTGCAGTTATTCAATCCCGACTACAATCCGCCATTCAATTCACGAGTGGCATCATCCCAATCGACCTCAAGACGATTATGTCTTCGAAGCACCGACATCGCACTTGACGTCGCCACCTGACCCTCTGAATCTTCCCAACTTTTCAATCGGCGCGATTCCTCCGTCGCCCCGTAGTATTGTGAAAATTGTTTTGACTATAATCTGAAAGTCAAGAATCAACGAAAAGTTATCGACATAGTCAACATCGTGGTCGAGTCTTTGACGCCATGTTGTGTCATTCCGACCCGAAACCTGTGCCAATCCCGTGATGCCCGGACGAACGGAATGGCGCTTCTGTTCACGGGAGGAGTAGTACGGCAGGTACTCTACCAAGAGGGGCCTTGGACCCACCAGGCTCATTTCTCCTTTGAGTACGTTCCACAATTCCGGCACTTCGTCAAGACTGGTCGCTCGAAGCAACGACCCAATCCAAGTGACTCGCGCTGCGTCGGGCAATAGTTGGCCACAACTGTCGCGCTGGTCAGACATCGTTCGGAACTTGATCAGTTCGAACACACGCTCGTTCAACCCGGGCCGGGCTTGGCGAAAAAGCACCGGACGGCCCATCACAATGCGAATGGCGAGCGCAGTTGCAAACAACAGCGGCGCCAATACAATCAATCCAACGGCGCTTATGCCCGTATCGATGATCCGCTTCCCGAATCGGCAGTACAAGTCCCTATTAAGCCGTTCGAATAACCTCACGCTTTGTCTTCCCCGTGGACCAACAGTCCGGATCTGCTCAAACCCCTCGGTATCCGATCTTGGTGAGGGGCAATCTGAGTACCCACTACCCGCAAGTTATGGGGAGTGGTTCTGATAGACACAGTGATTAACTATGGGCGGCACGCCACAGACTGCAGGAAGCTAGACAGATCTCTGCGAAGCGTTTTCGAGCTTCTCCTTCAAACGAGCCCCGACCTCAGCTCGAACAAAATGGCGATAGACGGCTACAATCCGTCCAGCTACATTCTTTTCATCGAATTTCAACAAGGAATTCTGCTGAGCCTTCGTCGCCCGTTCCCTGGCAATGAGTGGGTGCGCATAGACATACTCCAACGCGTCGAGCAGGCCATCGACATCTCCCGGCACGCACAAGAGTCCGTTCACCTCGTGCTCGACTACCTCCCGGTTCCCGCGGATGTTCGTCGCAATCACCGGCACGCCCGCTAAGGTCGCTTCGATCAGTACTCGCGGTAGTCCTTCTCTATACGAAGGCAGCACAAAGACGTCCATGGCGGGATAGAGGCTGTGCACATCGTCCCGAAGACCGAGAAACATGACCGGCAGCTTCTCTCTCCAGTATTCGAGGTCTGCGGTCTTCAAAGAATCTGATTGGACCCTTTCCTCAAGTGGTCCAACAACCACTACACGAATGTTCTTCTTCCCGGAGATGAATCGCTCCGCGCATCGCAGGAGGTCCTCGATTCCCTTTTCTTTGACTAAGCGCCCGGCAAATCCAACGACAAATTCGTCAACTTCAATGTTCAACAACGCGCGCGCATGCAGACGCGCATCCCCATCCGCCGGCAAGTAATGATTCACCTCAACGCCATTGCCGATGTAAAAGCAGCAATTGTTTGGAAGAATGTGGAGGCGCGGCGCATTGTCACAGTCCTCCTGACTCTGAAAGAGCAGCCCGTCCACCCACAGGGAAGTGAACTTTTCCGCTAACCAACCAGCCAGCCATCTGGGCTTGCGCATTCGATCATGAAAAAGAAAACCGTGGACCGTGTGAAGTACGCAAGGAACTCCTGCGATGCGGGCAGCCAAAGGAACGATTAGACCGGCCTTCGGTGTATGGCTGTGGACAATGTCGAAACGGTTCCGTTTGAAGTACCGCACCAGCCAAAGCAGAGCGGCGAAATCACGCCACAACGACAGCTCACGAACCATCGGTGCGATATCTAAGCTGATACCGGCATTCACTGCCTTGATGGAGTATTCATCTCTCCCCGAGAGTGCCCTAACATCGCAACCGGCTGAGACCAGCGCCTGAATCTGCCCACGCAGGAGATAATAAATCGAAACGCCCGATGAGGCCGCCTGACAGATTCGAACTTGCAATTCTCCCCGTCCGTTATCGCGCGGAGTTTCTATCATGTTTTCCTCAGCCCTCCCGCCAGGATCCGCAATCGGATGCGCTCTTAGGTAAGTGCGGGCGCAAGTGATTTGTCATCAATAAACTGCCTGCACCAGAGCTCAAATGAGAGCAATTGCCAAATCTGCGTTCCCAAGTCATTGCGTCCCGCAGTATGAGTACTTATAAGCTTCTCGATAGCATCCTGTTTAAAAAATCCCCGCCTAGCCAGCCGGCTGTCAAGAAGGATATCCCGCGCATACCCGAGGAGTGGACCACGAAACCACTCGTCCAACGGTACAGAAAACCCGTGTTTGGGCTTGCGCCGGATCGCCGACGGAATGAGATCCAGTGTAGCTTGCCGAAGCAAAACCTTCTTCTCAAACCCGCGAATCTTGTAACGCCCGGGAAGCCTGAACATATACTCGACGACATGATGGTCCAGGAGAGGAACCCTCGCCTCCAGTCCTTCCGCCATCGTCGCTTTGTCTACCTTCTCTAGGTAGGTATCTGGCAGCCACGTCCTAAAGTCGACTTGAAGCAATTGGTTTGTACGATCGAGGTGGGAAGTCTCGACGAATTCACGTCTATACCTTTCGCCGACATCGAAGGTTCTTGCAAACGACTGGACGGCCTCAGAAAACAAATCATTTCGCATGACGGTAGTAAACACCGTGACCCATTCCGCGTAGCGAAGAGATTCGTCCGAGATATCTCCTGCCTCCAAAAACTTCTTAACTCGCCGTAGACCTGGCTGGGAGTCGACAAGCCGGCGCAACGGCGACCGCTGTGCCGCAAGAAAGCGAATCGGCTCGAGGTAGCGGAAAGCGAGCTGCGCGATGTACCTGCGGTACCCACCGAAGACTTCATCGCCTCCCTCACCCGACAGGACGACCTTCACGTGCTTTCGTGCAAACTGCGCTATAAGATAAGTGGGTAGGCTGGCGGCATCGGCGAACGGTTCATCGTAATGCCATACCAACTTCTCGAGTAGTTTAGGAACATCAAAACCATGGACTATGAGTTCGTGATGATCAGAGTGGATCGAATCCGCTACGATTCGGGCGTCGCTCAGTTCGCTATAGTGCCCACCAATATCAAACCCCACCGAAAAAGTCCTGACCCGCTCAGGCATCACTTTGGCCGCGATCGCTGCAATGATGCTCGAGTCCAGGCCGCCGCTCAAGAATACGCCGACCGGAACATCGGCGATGCAGTGGCAGCGCACCGCATCTTCGAGCAGAGCCCTTAGATCGCGAACCGGATCCGCCGTCTCTGATAAATCCGCATTTTGCGCTGGAATTGCCCAATATTCACGCAAGGAAGTTCTGCCGGCACTGTCAATAGCTATTGAATGGCCAGGCAGCAATTTCTTGACGTGCTCGAGAATGGTCTGCGGAGCGAATGAGTGTCCATGAGCAATATAGGTTACGAGCGCACCCAAGCTTAACTCCGACTTGAATGCCGGCAGGTGCCAAAAGGCCTTCATTTCCGACGCGAAAGCGAATTGGCGGCCATCGTCGTAGTAATAGAGCGGCTTGATTCCAACTCGGTCGCGAGCAATGAACAAGGATCGATTCCTCCGATCCCAAATAGCAAAGGCGAACATCCCGCGCAAATAACACGGGCATGCCGATCCGTATTTCCTGTACAGATATAGAATTACCTCGGTGTCACATGTTGACTTCAACGGAACGCCTTCCTTGATCAAGTCGGCTCGCAGTTCGCGATAATTGTATATCTCTCCGTTGAAGACAATTACCACCTCGTCAAACACATCCACCATTGGCTGGTGGCCGGCCGCACTCAAATCGATAATACTCAGGCGCGTTTGCCCAAGCGCAACTGGACCGTCGTGATAAATACCGCAATCGTCGGGGCCGCGATGTCTCAGGCTTGCCACCATCGACTGGATGACATCTTCGTTCTGCCACTTTCCTTCATATGAAATCACACCGCAGATGCCACACATGTACCAATTCCCCGGTATGCAAGCGTTATGGAAATACTAACTCGCGCCTCGATCTGAATGATCAGGCAGGCTGTCGTCTGTCATGTAACAGAGGCTTGAGTGACTCGGCGGCGGCTCTTCCACGAACACATCTGAATGGGAGAGCCGACCCAGGTAGCCGCCGCAGGCGAGGTATCAGTCCCGTCTTTAGAATCCACTCTATGGGATGGCCTTGATGCCGCTGGTGGTCTGCTGGGGGACACCCGAAAACTGATTGCCTCTGACCGAGAGCGAGTCAATGACATCCGTGGGGAGCGTCCGAATGCCGATCGATGCTGTCGGCGAAGTGCTCCATATTCTGTTATTTGCGATGTCGATTGCCGAAGACGGTGTGGTGAATTTGTACAGCATCACGGCTGCATCTGAGCCAGCTTGAATGCTGTTCGATGTGACGGAGACAGAGTCGCTGCTGCCGATCGACACTCCCCGCTGGGCACTGTTCGTGATGCTGTTATTTGAAATCGTGATACGCGCCGGCCGCGTTTGATCGACGGCCGCCCGGACGCTAATTCCGATCTGGCTCCTGTCGATAACATTACCCGCCACGAGAACGTCGGTCGGCGCATTCTTCAGTCCTACACCGATAAATACACCGAAGCTTGAGTCGGTTATCACGTTGCCGGCCAGGGATACCGAACTGGCGGCGGAGCCGACCCAGATTCCAAACTTTGCGTGCTCGACTGAGTTTCCGGAAACTACGCCGTGAGTGGTGCCGGAGATGTATATCCCTACCGACCAATTAGGGGATCCGTTCGGCCTCAGATCGATCGAATTGCCGTTGACAACCACATTCTGGATGAAGTTGGCACTGGCGGCGCCGTTGATGTTGAACCCGGCCGCGACATTCGTGAGTACATTGGAGGAAAACACGTTGCCGACACTGGCCGGAGATTTGGCATCGAACTCCATGGTTACAGCGAAGGCGTCGTCGTCTCGAATCGTGTTGTCGCTGGCGATTGAATGGCTTGCGCCCTGGTAGTTAATCGAGCACCGCTTGACACGTTCGAAAACATTGTTCGTTACGATAATGCCGTCTGACCCATTCCATGCAAGAACACCGTCACCGACGGTGTCGTGGATGTAATTGTTCTCAATTCGCGAATTCTTCACATTGGCCAGAAACACTGCATGTTGCTGCTCAAACCCCGGGTCTTGATTCGCACGGTTTCCGTCTATAGCCAGGTCACGAATCTCAATCCCGGATACACCGTCAGAGTGGATAATCCGGGTAAACTTAGGCTGGCCGTCCGCGAGTCGAATAATGGACACTTCTCCGTCGCCGGAAAGAGTAACCTTGCCACAAGGGATTTCGACTGTTTTACCAGAAACGAGGTATGTTCCCGGAGGGAAGTAAACATGGCCGCCTCCCAATGAACAAACCTGAGCGAGAGCAGCGGCAATGGGGGTTGTCGCATCCGTTCTACCGTCGGAAGGGGCCCCGAAATCGGCTACGCTAACGAGGCGATGCGAGCCCCCTGAACTATTCAACTGCGCGTCACCGGCAGTATTGAACAGGAGAAGCGATGCGAACAGGCCAAAGCACGCGACGGTCTTTGCGACGGCCACAGCAGGCTCCGTCATTCGATGCAGACGAGGAAACAATTGAGTTTGCTTCATGTCATGTCCTAACAAACTGATCCAGGCACCTCATATCGCTGGAGTCTTCCCAAAGGCGCATACCCGTTTTGTGGTATCACATGCGCAGTTGATATGCCCCCGCAGAACCGCCGCCGCAGGATTGCGAGATGTTGCAATCTCCTGCGCTGGTTCTCGACCGGAGCGCACGCGCATATAATTCCAGATGGCGCGCAATCATCACATCGGTCGCGTAGGCGCGCATTGACTCTGCCCCGCGCCTTCCCATCTCACGAGCGCGTTCCGGCTGATCGAGAACCTGATCGAGACATTGTGCGAGCTCCCCACAGTCTCCGACCGGGTAAAGAAGCCCGCCCCCGCCCTCCAGCAACTCCGCAGAACCTCGGATGGACGAAGCGACGACCGGGGTTTCCATCGCAAGCGACTCCATAACGGCACGGGGCAGGCCCTCGCGGCTGGATGGCAGGACGGATACCGCTGCGCAATGCAAAAGGAGCGGCACGTCGTCTCTAAAGCCAAGAAAATGGACCCTGTCGGCGATTCCGAGCGCCTGGGCCTTCTGTTTCGTGGCATCAAGGAGGGGTCCGTCTCCCGCAAGCACCAGATGACATTCCCGGTTTCGCATTAAGCGAAGCGCCTGCAGTAGGTCGATATGCCGCTTTTCCGGAGTGAAATCGGCGAGCATCAGGATAAGCGGAGTGTTTTCGCCGAGCCCGAGCTCCGCGCGGCAGATCTTTACCTTCGCGAGGTCGATGGCTGCAGGACTATAGCGATCCAACTCAATGCCGACACCGGGAACCCGCACGACTCTATCTGCGGGGACCACTTTGTAGCGGAGAGCTGCCGCTTCATCTTCCTTATTCACTACGACCAGAAAGTCGGTCCATCGTCCTGCGATTTTCTCGACTGTCCGAAACACACTGTTGCGCAGTCGAGTTCCCTGCGGGTGAAAGTGAAATCCGTGGGCCGTATAGATAACAACCGGTCGGCTTCGTCCGTTGAGATTCGACAAAGCGGCCCTTGCTATAAATCCGGCAAGCGGCGTGTGCGCGTGGACAATATCGTAGTGGCCGCCGCCGACGATGGTTCGAAGCTCGCGGGCCCCGGTGAGAGCTGCGCGCACGTTCTTCGGACTGCGGGTCCAACTGACGTGGTAACAATGATCGAAGGCTCCAATGCAGCGCGACTCCTCAGGTAGTCCATTAGCGGCTCCATCGACGATCCAACCCTTTCCTCGAAGATTTGCGACCAACGGATGCAGGAAACTCCAGATCGTTATAGGGATGGTCGAGGCAACCAATAGTTTGGGCATCACGACTCCATATCGAGGCGGCGGGGTTCGCAGCTAATAGCTTCCTCGCTATTGCGATTGACAATGATTTTAGGCTAGTTGTCACGCCTTGGCGCGTGCCGGCGGGGACTTGTTGGAACTCCGATTGGGTAATGAAGGCGGGCGAACCAACATAAGCTTCCGCACTGTGAAAGGCGCCTTGGTCCCGAAGTGCCAGTGCGCCAACAGCAGAGCGAAACACAACCAGAAGAGCCTGTCTCTGAACAGGACGTTGTGGAAAGCAGATACAAAAGAAGCCAGGGCATAGGCCGCGAGAGGCAGGGTCCATGACGGGGAGTTCCTCTTGAAAAGCGTCTTTACCACCACGGCGATGGTCAGGGTAAAACTGACAATGAAGAAAGCGGAGCCCAGAATGCCGGTTTCGGCCATGACACTCAAGTAGGTATCGTGAAGCTCATGATTCGACGGCGAGAATTTATATTGATAGGCTCCGAGGCCGACGCCCAAGATCGGAGCCGAATTGAATGCATCCACGGCACTCACAGCCTGTTCCTCAAAGAACTTGTTGCTCGGAGCTTCAATTTCCGGAGTCATGCCAGTGAAACGATGGTAGATCTTCGCAGTGAACGAGTTAGTTTGGGAGAAAATGGCCATTGAGACAAAGACCATGGCAACGAGCAACAGCAAGACAACGATCTTCCCACGCCAGCGCTTGTTCACCAACAGAGCAATGAGGCCACAAACGCAACCGATGGTTGCACTTCTGCGCCCGGTTAGAATCATGACCGGAACCGCCGCTAACGCAACAGCGCCCGCCATATATTTCCATTTTTTGCCCATGTCCATCAGAGACAGACTAAACGTAAAGAAGACGGAACCAAACAGGAATTGGCCCAACTGACTACTCATGTAAAATGGCCCGCGCACCCGGCCGACCTGGTCCGCGTACAGGATTTGCCGCCCTGTGATGGCATTGAAGCTATCGTAGTACACGAGAAGCTCAAGAAGTATCAGGCCAATGATGAACCCCTTACCTGCAGCCGCTCGCAATTCTTCATAGCCGAATGCATTGAACAACGCGTAACAGGCCAGGACGGCGGCAATCAAGAAGATGATCGGTGCACCGTTTTCGACCCAGGCAACTGCCGCGCTTATTCCGGCCACAACCGTGAAGGTAAACCACGCAGCAAGCGCGGGGGGGAAGGAGGTGCGCAATCTTGCGACTGTGAATATCAATACAATCACGAGCAGAGCATCAGCGGGCGCCAGACGTTCCATTAAGCTATTACCCTGGACTCTTTCACCGATGGAGAAGGGTCGAGGAAAACTCAGCAGAAACCCATACAGACCAATGAGGATTCGGCCCAACAGATCTACCTTGGGTGTATTCGTTGCCTGCGGAATCCAGAAGTAAGCAGGCGGCTGGTAATAGGTAGAGGCGGCGAGACTAGGCATGGGTTATTCCTTCGGTTGCAAGAGCAACTGCTGGAGATTCATGGTTTAGCGCCTTGTGGATCACCGCGGCGGCGCGTGCAGCGATTTCTGACCGATGATATCCTCTGACCTCCGCAGCATCGCATTCATACGCCGAGTTTCCGGAGAGCCAGAGCTGATAGTAGTGCATCAATTCTTCCTCGATCCGATACGGATCATTAACCGGCGCCGATACTCCCGCGTTCGTGCTTGCGAGGCGGGCTGCCAGTTCCGATTGCGCCGGGCAAAGGGCCAGTATCGGACGCCTTGCGCACAGATAGTCAAAGAACTTGGATGGCAGTTCCGGATAGCTGGGGTTGGTCAGAATCAGCACAAGATACGATTCAGCGAGCGTTCGCAGCGTTTGTCGATATGGCATCTGACCCTTCTGGACAACTACATCTTCCAGTCTGAATTCACGAACCAGATCCGCGAGAAACTCTTCGCGCTTGCCTATAATGTTGAGCCGCACGTTCGAGCGCACCACTTCGGGCCGGGAGACCAATTGAGCGATGGCCTTCAAGAGCGGGCGTGGATCGCGCAGGCCGCCATAAAGACTACCTGCGTGCGAGATTGTAAAATCGTGCCGGAGTTGGAAAGCCGGGAGAGCGGCTTGGTCTTCCGCGTCAAAGCCGTTGGTGATGACATGCACCTTCTCTGGACCCAGGTTTGGGTGGGCCTGCAACAGGTTTGCCCGGTGTTCGTTGGATATGGTGACAACCTGGCTTGCCGAAGTCGCAATCAACCGCTCGAACATAGGATCGAGTCTCCGGCGAATCGCTGATCGTTTGCTGTAGGCCGGATGCAGCCACAAGTCCCTGAATTCCGCAATCCAAGGTATGCCTGTGCGCCGGTGAGCGATTAAGGCGGCCAAATGGTTGCTCATGTTTGGAGCAGTAGAATAGATGGCCTTTATACCGGATTTCCGGATCGCGCGGCTCGCCACAATCCCCGCTCTTACTCCCCAAAGAAAGTCTCGATCCGGAAAGGCGATTTGAGAGTATATCTCTTTAAGGCGCCACCACGCCCGAGGCTCGCTCGCTCTGCTGCGCAAACCCGTTTGCGCATTGGGCTTTCCCGCTGCGAGCCGCTTTAGTGGATCGGGATCGCTGATACGGATCATCTGAAGCCCTGCGATCGCGTCTTCCAGGCCGACCGTAAACACCATAGCATTGGAGCATGTCAGCACAATGGGTTCGAACCCATTCGCCGGAAGGTACTTCGCTAGCTTGGTCGTCCGAATCGCTCCTGGCTCCAACGCCGGAGCAAAGGTGTAGTTGATTAATAAGACTCGGTTGCTTGATTGGTTGATGCCGCCCATGACCTCCTTCAGTTGACTCGGTACTGGAGCGCCATGCTCTCTCATCACAATAACTCTTTTACTTTCTTTGCCGGCACACCCGCGAGAATACAATTCCCTTCCGGAAAACTTGTCCGAACAATTGCGCCCGCTCCGACAACGGTTCGCGCCCCCAGATGCACACCCGGAAGGATGACAGCATTCATGCCAATCCAGCAGTTTTCGCCCAGCACCACATCCTTGCCCTCCAGGTGATTCT
>JBEKZR010000410.1:0-3262 GCA_049509715.1 Occallatibacter sp.
ATGCCCGACAACATCAACCTGGTCAATATGGACAATCCCTATGCCGATTATCATGCAGCCGATCTTCTCGCCTTTATCCGCAAACACGGTGTCGCAAACCCAACCCGCGCTTCCTCCCCATTCGGCAGCCTCGGCTTTGGCCTGCTTGGAGTCGCGTTGGCGAATCGCGCTGGAAGTTCCTATGCCGCCCTCCTCAAAGATGAGATCGCCGATCCGCTGGGACTGAAGGACATAACCATGATCCTCACTCCAGACCAGCAGCTTCGATTGATCGCAGGACACGACCAGTTTCACGGCCCGGCCAAAGCCTGGGATACGGACGCCCTCGCCGGCGCAATTGGCATCCGTTCGACTGCCAGCGACATGCTCACTTACCTGGAAGCATATCTGCATCCTGAGAACTTGAAGCCGGTGACCGGTTCTGCAGGTTCGGCCACGCTCGCGTCTGCTCTACGCCAAGCCCTTCAACCGCAATCGGAGGTCTCGCCGGGTATGCGCATCGCTCTCGGCTGGCTCTATCAAGAGGAGACCGGAAACTACTGGCACAATGGCGCAACCGCCGCCTACAGCTCGTATGCATTCTTCAATCCCAAGGGAGACTATGCCGCGGTCGTTCTGCTGAATGCGTCACCGGGAGTGAATGGCAGCTTTGTCGAGGTGCTGGGCCGGCACATCAGCCAGAGATTGGCGGGCAAACCGGCTATCTCCCTTGCCGATGTGCAACCCATCCCGGGCCCTTGACCGGCCAGCGGAATGAATCGAAGATCCAATTCCTAATCCCTCATCGCATGGCGGCTTTGGGTGCGGCAAAGGTGACCTTGGGCGGGTCGCCGAGGCTCACCGCGGCTTCCACCGCTTGCTTTCGGAATCCGCGCTGCACTTGATTCTGCTGGAGCGTAATCGTGCCGTTGGCAATCCCGGCCTCCGCGGTCCAGCGATCGAAGCGGGCCAGCGCGAGCGGAACTGCCACCGCTGCCGGCAAAGCCGCGGACGATGCGGCCCGATCGTTCTCTTGTCCGCCCGCCTGCGCGCCTCCCGGTGAACTAACCGTTCCATGCCGCCAGTCGAAATGCAGAACGCCTTTGGCCGAGGCGGCCAGATCTTTGTCAGTGTAGCCGGAGAGCTCGATCTTGGCGTCGGCGTTGAAGACACCGCCCGACCAGCGCAGCCCGAGCAACCGGCCCACGGCCGCGGGGCTCAGCTTCTCAAAGCGGCCCTCGAGCGAATAGGCAGGCTTGTCCTGGCCGGTGGCCGGGGTGCGGAGCGCGCCCCCACCGTGCATGCGGCCGTCCAGCAGTCCGGCATCGAGGCCGGTGATCTCGGCCCCGTTGGGAAGGATGCGCAGCGCCGCCGACGGCTCGCGGAGCGTCACCGGCCCCAGGATGAGCGAATCCGCCTTCGCCGTGCCCTCAAGCAGCGGCCAGACCGGCGCGGCCGATGAGGGGCTGAAGCGCGCAATCAACGTGGAAAGCAGCGTGCCCTTCTCACGCGCGCCCAGAAACGCCTCCTGCAGGGCGGCAGCGTCCAGCGCGCCGAATTGGACTTGAAAGCGCGGCAGGCAGGGCTGGGGAGAGGCGCAGTTTCCGGGCACATCGAGACTCGCCGTCCCTTTCACCGGACCGTAGGAAAAAATCACCGGGTCCCAGCGGGTTTCGCCGTTCTCCAGGTGGAGCGTGGCCTGGGCAATCTCCACGCGGTTGACCAGATAATCGGCCTTCCAGTTGGCGTCGCGCAGAATCACGGTCCCGCTCAGGCGGTCGGAAACCGCATCTCCGGCCGCCGGTTCACTTGCGGGCCGGGCAGGCGAAATGCCGCTGAAAGGAATCCTCCCGGCCGGCCGCCACGGCCCCCCGGCGCTCAGGTCCAGGGTCACGGCCTCGCCCGCCAGTGCGTCCAGCGCCGCGGCGCCGGGTAGATAGGCCAGGCGCGCAAGTTCTCTGGCCCGCGCCATGGAGGCTTGACCGCGCAACGTGACCTGGTAGCCGGAAAGCGACAAATACGCATGGATGGCGAGCGGAGTTGCTCCCCCCGCAGGAAATGCCACCGTAGCTGCAAGCATCTGCGACTGAATGCCGCCGGATTGCTGGTCTGGCAACGCTGCAACCGGCTCCAGCGCCAGCCTGGGAATATGCATGGGCGTGCTGAGCCCGTCCCCGCTCAGTTGAAAGCCCTCCACAGCAAAGCTGCCTGCAAGCGGCCCTTGCGCTGCCGGACGCGCCTTGCCGGCCCCGGTCTTGCCGCGCTGGGTCCGGAGGGCCGGCTTTTCCCCCGCGCCGCTTTCCGGAGCGCTCCCGGCGTACGTCATCTTGCCGCTGATCGAGCCCCGTACCTCCAGGCCAGGGCCAAAGCCGCTGCGGACCGTGCGCAGCGCATCCAGGCAAACTTCTACAGGAAGATGATCAAGCTGCACGGAGAAGCGCGGCTGGCCGCCGCCCGGCAGGTCCGCGGCGAGATGGATGCGGCCGTCGCCGAGGGGAGAGTCGCACACCAGATTCTCCACGGCACGCTCGGAATAGTGGTAGACAAAGCCGCAATTGGCATCGAAGTCCATGGGCGCGGCGGGGGCAAACTCGGCGCGGTGTACGCCCGTGGCCCTCAGCCGGATATTGGTCCGGGCGGCATCGGGCGTGCCGTCCAGATGCAGTTCGCCGGTCAGGCCGCCGCGCCAGCCGGAGTCGGAGCCGATAACCAGCCGGGTAAGCTGGCCCAGTTGCGCCTCCCGCCACTCCAGGTCCAGGCGCACCGGCATCCGGCGCAGCTCGGGCGCCTGCCGAACGCTTGCCTCCAGCCGCACGACTCCGGTGTCGGCCAGGTCCAGGCTCACGTCAGTGCGGGCCGGTTGGCCGCGCAGACGGATGCGCCAGTCGCCCGGCTCCTCCTGCCAGACAGATAGATCGGTTTCGAGCAGGGAAAAGGGCAGCTTCTCCGCACCATTCTTGATGTTGATGCGGGAGTTGGTGGCCTCAAGGTAGGGCAAAGGCACGGCGCGCCGCGGCTCCGGGCTACCCGCCGCCGGCTCGGCCTGGGCGGCTGCCGTCCGGAAGAGCGAATCCAGATTCCAGCGACCGGCCTCGGTGCGCACCAGGTTCAGGCTGGCCTCGTCGACGCTGATCGTACCGATCTCCAGCCGCCCCCGCCACAGCGAGAGCAGCCGGATGGAAGCGGTCACCGTATTGGCGTGCAGCACGGGCTCGGCGCCATAGGCCGGGTCTTCTTCGACGGTCAGATCGGTGAGCACGAAGCCCGGCCTGGGCAAGAGGCG
>JBEKZR010000411.1:0-3233 GCA_049509715.1 Occallatibacter sp.
ATTTATTATAAGCTCTGCTTGAGCCAACTGTATAGTTTGAATAGCAGTAAATGTTTGTGCAAGACCCAAAGTAGCAAGAGTGTCAGCCGCCGTTATAACAGGAATGTTTAATACATAATTTGCTCCAATTGCTCCCGTAGTTAATGTGTAGTAATGAGTGTTGGCTGGGTTCCATAGTTGTAAAACTGCTCCACTTCCGCTAATGTTGATAATTGGCTCGGCTGTGAATGTTACTGCACCGCTAAAAGTTGGAGTGCCAGATAATGTTTGACTTCCTAATGCCAGAGTTACAGTTAAAGTTGGAGTACCGCCTATGTTATATGTTCCAGCTAAGGACATTCCAGTTATTGTAGGAGTTGAGCCTTCGCCTGTCAATGCATTAGTATAAATTGTAGCTGGGTAAGCCGCCGCTGAACCAATAGCCCCCGCTGTTCCTGTCCATAATATTGAGGGCGTTCCTTCAAGAGTTAATCCACCAGCGTAAATTGTAGATGGATAAACTGCCGCCGCAAACAAAGCTGTTCCTGTACCTTGCCAATTTATGGATGGTGTACCTTCAAAACTTATGGTATTAACATAAAGAGTAGCTACATAGTTACTTGAAGTTCCTATTGTAGCTGTATGGTCAGTAAATGTAATAGAACCGCCTGTACCAAAAGCAATCGCCTGTGAGTTGGAAACTGATAATCCAGCCGCAAAAGTCGCTGATGCACCAAAATAGGCTACCCCACCCGCTATATATAAAGAATAAGCGGAAGTAATTGTAACAGATGAACCAGCAGATGGAGCACCAGCAATATAAAGAGTGTCAGCTTCAGTAATTGTTACAGCACCGCCACTTTGGTTAATTGTTGAGTTAGCGAGCCATATACCCATTCCATGTATAGCCGTTACTGTAGTTTGTGTTGCATCTGTAAATGTTACACCATTAATTTTTACTGTACTGTATGTTAACCCAGCCGCACCTGGAGCTGAAAAAGCGGCTGGTGTACAAGTTAAAGCAATTACAGCAATCCCGCTATCTGTAAAGTTAATCGCACCTGAGAATGTACCCGCGCCTGATAGTGTTTGAGAATTAAGGGCTAAAGTAGCATTAAGAGTTGGAGAACCACCAATATTATATGTACCAGCTAAAGCCGCACTTGCCCCTTCAAAAGTTAATGTATTTCCATAAATGTTAGCTGGATATGCTGATGCAGACCCAATAGCACCCGCTGTTCCTGTCCATAATATTGAGGGCGTTCCTTCAAGAGTTAATCCACCAGCGTAAATAAGAGCGAAATATGCCGCCGCTCCACCTAAGTTTAGGGTTGTGCCAGAAACGGCTACGTTAACTGTTACGGTTGGTGTGCCACCTATATTATAGGTTCCAGCTAATGAAAATCCTGTTATGGCTGGTGTAGTACCCTCTGCTGTAAGAGCATTGAAATAAGCTGTTGCAAAGTAAGCTGACGAGCTACCGAGTACAAGAGTTGTACCGTTAACTGCTAAGTTAGCTGTTACAGTAGGTGTTCCGCCTATATTATAGGTTCCAGCTAAGGACATACCTGTTATTGTCGGAGTAGTTCCTTCACCTGTAAGGGCGTTAAGATATTCTGTAGCAACATAGTTACTTGCAGAACCTATTATAGCTGTATGGTCGGTAAAAGTGATGCTTCCGCCTGTTCCAAAGGCAATAGCCTGTGAATTTGAGAGAGATAATCCAGCACCAAAAGTCTTAGCGGCTGAAAATGTTTGTGCAAGACCTAAAACATCTATCGTGTCGTTGGCAGTTATTAATGGCAGAGTTAATGTGTAACTTGCGGCAATAGCTGATGTTACTATCGTATAGATATAAGTGTTGGCTGGATTGTATAGGTCAAGAACATTACCGCTTCCACTTACGTTTATTACTGGCTTTGCTGTGAAAGTTTTTATTGCTGAAATAGTTTGAGCTAAACCTAATACTTCTATTGTGTCGTCCGCTGTTATTACTGGTAGATTCAAAGCGTGACTTGCCGCTATTGCTCCTGTAGTTAGTGTGTAGTAGTAACTATTGGCTGGATTGTATAATCGTAAGACGGCACCGCTACCGCTAATGTTTATGATTGGTTCGGCTGTGAATGTTATTACTCCGCTAAAGGTTGCTGTTCCTGATAATGTCTGTGAGTTAAGAGCTAAACCAGCGGTTAATGTAGGTGTGCCACCAATGTTGTATGTTCCAGCTAAACTGAAGCCTGTTATTGTTGGTGTTGTTCCCTCACCTGTTAAAGCGTTGAAATATCCTGTGGCGAAATAGTTTGTGCTTGAACCTAACACCAAAGTTGTACCGTTTACAGCTAAGTTAACTGAGACAGTTGGAGTACCGCCGATGTTGTATGTTCCAGCTAAACCAGCACTTCCGCCTTCGAATGTAAATACGTTTCCGTAAATATTAGCGAAATAAGCACCAGCCGCACCTAAATTAAGGCTTGTACCTGAAACGGCTACGCTGGCTGTTACTGTAGGTGTGCCACCGATATTATAGGTGCCAGCAAGTGAGAACCCTGTGATAGTTGGAGTAGTGCCTTCGCCAGTAAGAGCGTTAAAGTATCCTGTAGCGAAGTAATTTGTACTTGACCCTAATACTAAGGTTGTACCGTTTACTGCTAAATTGACTGTAACTGTAGGAGTACCACCAATATTGTAAGTGCCAGCTAAATTAAATCCTGTAATGGTTGGAGTTGTGCCTTCACCTGTGAGGGCATTCGTATATACTATAGCTGGGTATGCACCCGCCGCTCCAATATTAAGAGCAGTACCGTTGAACGCAAGTGTTGAGTAAACCGTTGGAGAACCAGCTATTTCATAAGTGCCAGCTAATTGTGCTGAACCACCTTCGAATGTGATGTTATTAAAGTAAGCGGTTGCAACATAGTTGCTGGAAGTACCTATAATGGCTGTATGGTCAGTAAATGTGATAGTTCCGCCCGTGCCGAACGCTATAGCTTGAGAGTTAGAAAGTGCTATTCCAGCACCGAAAGTTTGTTGTGTAGAGAAGGTTTGCGCTAATCCTAATACTGCTAATGTGTCTGCTCCTGTAATAACTGGCAGATTTAACGCATAATTGCCACCTATAGCTCCTGTGGTTAGTGTGTAATAATGAGTATTTGCTGGATTGTATAAGTCGAGTACCGAGCCACTTCCACTTATATTGATAACTGGCTTGGCTGTGAATGTTTGAATTCCACTAAATGATTGGGCTAAATCTAATA
>JBEKZR010000412.1:0-3226 GCA_049509715.1 Occallatibacter sp.
ACTCTTTGAAGCTCCCCGCCTCGTTCGACTCATTCATCATGGCGGGTGGCCCACATCTCGATTTTGAGATGTGGGAGACGATGAACTTCAACCCGCCGCCATTCCTCCCGGAGGGAGGGGAGACAATAGCCCCGGATGGAGCGTAGCGCAATCCGGGGGAGATTGCCCGCCCAACAAAGTCGTGCGCCCCGTAGGGGCGCTGTGAATGCGTGGAGCGCCCATCCTTTCATGCACTCGGCGAAAGGGCGGGAGACCACGAACCACATGGCGCGCAAGCGCCGCCCGCCTGGACGGCCAGTCCTCAGCTCGCCAGCGCCTCCACCACCGCCTCGGGATGGCGGGCAATCACCGTCAGGTAGGCTCGTGCGGCGCGGTCCGGACGCCGGCGGCCTTGTTCCCAATCCTGCAAGGCGCGCGGGTCCAGTGCAAATCGCCGCGCAAACTTCGTTCGGCTGAGTCCGGTCTCGGCCCGCACGGCGCGCACATCCACCTCCAGCGGGAGCGGAAACTGATGCACCGCCGCCGGCTTCACATTGCCCTCGGCAATCTCGGCGGCCTCGCGCATGGCCCCCAGAACTTCTCCGGTTACGTCCTTCCGCTTCATGAGATTCTCCTCCGATTCTTTGCGGCCGCTTTGATCCTGCCTGCAAACTCTGCAAATGCCTTCTGCTGCTCCGGTGTTGGATTTGCCTGCTCGTTCTTCCCGTAAATGTAAAGCGCGTAGAGCGGGTTCTCTTCGTCGAAAAAGTAGTAAATCACCCGCAATCCGCCGGATTTCCCCTTGCCACGCGCCGCAAATCGCACCTTGCGCACTCCGCCCGTGCCCGGAATCTCATCCCCGACAGCGAATGAAGCGCAAGATAGAAAAGCAACTCTTCGTGCTCCTCGGTGGAAAGCAGCTTCTCCGCCCTGCGAACAAAGGCGCTGGTTTCGACGATCGTCAGCAGGGGTACGTTCACCAAAGGATTATGCGGCATTGCCGCAGTCGTGTCAAGTTGGCGGGTGGGGGACCACGGACCCCAAACCGTCCGTCTCCCTTTTCCCAACCAACCGTTTTCACGCGCCCTCAAGCCCCTCGTTTCTTTCTCCAAGATGAGCCAGGTATTCTGCCGGCGAGAGTACGGTGACCCCAGCTCGGGCAGGCTTTGGAAAATGCTTGAGATTCCCCGTCACCAGCCAGGCTCCCGCCGCATGGGCCAGAGCCAGAAAGGGCGCGTCCTTTACGTCCGGGGTCGAATGGGTCCACGGAGGGGGATCGGGCAGTTGCAGGCTGCTTTCGATCAGTAACTCCAGCCACGCTGGCGGAAATTCATAGCGGGCAAATTTCGAGCGCGCAGCAACTTCGCTGTATTCCGCAATCACGGACGGGCAGGTCACAAGCTGCATCTGTCCCGCCAGCACCCAATCCATCACCAGCCTCGCGGGTATGCTGCCCGGTTTCAAGCCCGCTGAGACAATCACGTTGGTGTCGAAGACGGCGAGCCGCATCAGCTCTTCCTGCTCTTTTCCCTGGCCAGCCGCGCCGTTCTTACCGCGTCAATCTCCTGCTCGATCTCCTCATCGCTGATCGGATACTGTTCCGCCAGCCGCCAGCTCTCCCGCAGGCTCGCCTTAGCCATCGCCAGACGCAACTCGCGCTCTTCCAGTACTACATCTCCAAGGACGGGGACGAGGAAGAACGCCGGTCCCTTCTGGCCCGCAAGCAGCACGGTCTCTCCCTGTGGAACGGTCTCCAGGGCCTTCGAACCGCGAGTTCGGAACTCTCTCAGCGAAACTTGCCGCATGAAGTGCCTCCTGAATTGAGTGTAGCCATTTTGGCTACGCTCCGCAAGGATGGGACCCCACGAACCTCGACCCACCATCTCCCTCTTCCCAACCAGCGCCTTCATGCGCGTTTAGGCTTCTGGACGTCTTCCACCCCAGGAATCGATCTTCGCTTTTTGGGAGGTAAGCGAATGCCGCCTGCCCCGCTCCCGCAAACGCAGGAAATCTCCTGCCGGGTGCCCCAGGTCTGGATTTTCAGACCTGGGAGACCACGAACCCTGACCGGACTTCTCTTTTCGGACCGGGTGCCCCCTCCTTGATCCGCGATAAAGCCTGGGTGGGAAGCAAGGATGCCCGTGCGAGCGAATAGCGAGCGATTGGCCCCACCGCAGGTGGTTGCGGATAATTACCCTCCCTTGGCGCACACTCTCAATAGAGCGAAATTCCTGAGCCCTCGGGAGAGCCGGACCATGCGTACCGTCAGAAACATCACCGTAGCCGTCGAACCCGAGCTCTACCGCCAGACGCGCAGGATTGCCGCCGACTACGACACCTCCGTAACAGATATGGTAAGGTTCTTGCTCATTGCCCTACCCGAAGCGGTGCAGGTCGCGCGCTACCCCGGCGGCCGGCCGCAATTTGGCTTGGCCGCCGCCCGCGCCGCCCGCGCCGCTGCCTCGGCCCCGCCCGCAACCCCGGCCACCAACCCTCCTACCCCCTCCCCGGAAAAACGCGAAAATTCGCTCTGTACGCCTGTAAATGCCAGTAAGTCCCATTCCCTTCAACAACTTGCGAGACAACAACCGGCGTCCGTACATCATAAGTATTTCAGTATCGCTACCCTGAAAGCCATCATTTCAAAGGCTTTACGAGCCATTCCGTGAATCGCGCGTCTCAACCGCTGTACGCCAGTAAACCCCCCACCTGAATACGCAGAAATCTAATAAAATCAATACCTAAGGCAGCTCACTCGGAATATGCGCTATACGGCGCAATTCATGCTTTCGGCCCTGGGCGGGTGGCCCGCATCTGACCGGCCAAGGGTCTGGGGACGTGGGCCAGCCGCCCCGACTACAATGAATTTCCGAAAGGCAGGAATGCCACGATGAATCGCAGATCATTTCTCACGGGCGGACTTTCCATATTCGCGCTGGCTCGCATGGCTCATGCACTGGGAAACGCGCAGTTTTTTCAGGGAGAAGCTCCGCAGGGTCCCTTCCTGCCATTCTGGGAGTCACTGAAAGCGTATCGCTGTCCGGATTGGTTTCGTGACGCAAAGTTCGGCATCTGGGCGCACTGGAGCCCGCAGTGTGTTCCCGAACAGGGCGACTGGTACGCGAGGAATATGTACATCCAGGGTTCGGGTCAATATGAATATCACGTCAAGCACTATGGCCACCCGTCGCAATTCGGATACAAAGACATCTGCCATTTATGGAAGGCGGAGCGATGGGATCCCGAG
>JBEKZR010000413.1:0-3219 GCA_049509715.1 Occallatibacter sp.
GTGAAAGGAGCATAGCCCTGCGTTTTGGCGGACACCAAGCGAAAAATGCGGTTTAGTTATAGAGAAGTTATATTACTAAAGGGAATAGGACCAAAGTAATGTGCGGCCCGAAGTCCCAATGCAAGCGGCCCTCCCGGTGAAGAGAGAGCCGCCTGTCCGGATGCAAAACTGCGGTGCTGCCGGCGAAGAATTCACGCTCCTCAGTTTCCCCCCGCGCCCGCTGCCTGGACCAGCACCAGTTGCTGCTGGTCGTTGGCGGCGATCTTCTGGTAGTAGTCGCGCAGGGCGGGGTAGTCCTTGGGATCCAGCAGCACGAAGAAACGGGCGAATGTATGCCGGATGTCGATGGTTCCGGGGCCGGGCGAGGTCTTGACCACCAGGGTGGCGTGATCCGGCCAGGGTAGTTGCGAGGGCTGCGGGGCGCTCTCGACCGTATAGCCGGCGGGCAGGTGATAGACCGCGTCATCAATCACTTGCTCGGCATAGTGCAGATCGACAGCGGCTTCCCGCTTCTCCTCGGAGACAAACTGCGTGTGAGCGCCCGTTGAAAAGAAGAAGCCGGGCAGCAGCAGGCGCTTGCCCGTGGAAGTGCCCAACTGGCCAGAGACCTTGACCACCGCTGAGATGTACCCGGCCGAAGTATCCAATCCCTGGAATCCAGCTGCTTCCCCGGAGACTCCTTGCGGCAAAAGCTCGCGCAGGGATTCGTTGAACTGCTTCCTGACCTCCTCGGGGTCGGAGGTGAGGTTAAGCTGGCGCCAATGGAGTGCCGCGGGGCCGTTCATCAGGATTTTGACCGTGCCGGTAATCCCGCCTTGCGCATCGACCGTCAGATCGGCGGCGCGGGCGGTGATGGCGTCCTTGGTGAGATTGAGAGGCGTGTAGACCGGCTCTTTGGCGGTTTCTTCCATTCCGCCAGCCAGTATGTGCGACCAGTGCAACTGGCCGAAGGGGCATAGCTTCTGGCCAGGATCGAGGTAGATGTCCTTGCCATCGATGCGCAGCACCACCAGGAGCGCATCGAGTTGGTCGAGGGAAAGATAGTTGGGATCGAAGATGCGCTTGCTGCGATCGGCCACCTGCATGCCGTAGGCCTGAAGACCCGCGGCCCTGGCCAGCGCCAGGTAGAGAGCGGCAAGGTCGTTGCCTGAGCCGGTTTTCTCGCTCCAAACGTCCTCAGCCTTCTTCAGATCCTTCTTCAGATGCAGTTGCTCACGCTCGGCCTCGGATTTGGCGCGCGAAAAGTCGGTGTTTTCAAGGGTCTGCACGGCATCATAGAGTTTCCGCGCCTTGGACTCGGGGGTATCGGCTCCCGCCGTGATCTGATTGGCTGCGTCCCGGATGGCATGAGACTGGCTGGCAAAGTGGTCCAGATCCTTGGACCAGCGCTGGCCCTCGTTGTCCCAGTAGAGCAGCGCGGTACGGAAGCGCGACCAATAAAACATCACCTTGTACCTGAGATTGTCGAGGGGGGGAGCATCCGCCTCATGATAGATCGCTGGCACATCCTGTATGTCTAACGTAAAGTCGCCCTGCTGGCTTTCTATAACTTGATTTCCGGACGGGAGGCGCTGCGTATAAAGATAGCCGGTTCCGGCCCTGGCCTCAAAAAAACCGCCAGTCATCAGTTCCGAGTAAGGATTGAAGTAAAAGTGGGCCTTGTGGATAAAGATTTCCTGCTGAACCTCCCATTCGGGAATTTGGTGAGCCAGCGCACCAGCAAAGAAACCCCCTGACACATCTCCCTCGTCTAGGAATCTGGTCCCCGTCATGGGCACGGTCCAGCGGTATTCCAGAACGCTGCCCACCTCCACGCTGGGCAGGTTGAAGACCGCCGCCTTCACATGATTCTTGTCGTTCTTGACGACCAGAAGGTCCGCGGCCTTGCCAACGAGGGGGATAACCGTTCCATCGGAGTGAATCGTGCGGCCCGCAATGATTGGAGTTCCGTTGAGTACGGCAAAATGAGGAACCTCCACCGTGGCCCACTCCTTGCCTTTTTCGGTGAGCACCTTGATGCGCGCGTAACGACTCTCGTAGTGGTTGTGGTTGTCGGTCGTCTCCTCAAGATAGAGAAAGACCGCCGGGGCGCCCGGAGCCTTGGGGTCCGAGGTCATCTGCAGCTCTTCTTTGGTCGGCTCCTGAAACTTCTGAGCCACGCCCGCCAGCGGCAGCGCCAGCGCCGCTGCGGCTATCAATACCCGCAACCAAACAGGCATACTCATATAACTCACCCCCAGAGCCTGCGCCAATGTTCATGTAAAGCACATTGGGGCAGCATTGCCTTGCCGAATCGACTCAGTTTGCCCCGGCGCCCGCTGCCTGGACGAGCACCAGTTGCTGCTGGTCGTTGGTGGCGATCTTCTGGTAGTAGTCGCGCAGGGCCGGGTAGTCCTTGGGCTCGATCAGGGGGAAGAACGAGGCGAAGGTGTGCCGGATGTCGATGGTTCCGGGGCCAGGCGAGGTCTTTATCACCAGGGTGGCGTGATCGGGCCAGGGCAGTTGAGCCGGCTGCGGAGCGCTCTCGACGGTGAATCCTGCGGGCAGGTGGTAGACCACGTCGTCGATGACCTGCTCGGCATAGTGCAGATCGACAGCGGCTTCGCGCTTCTCCTCGCTCACGAACTGCGCGTGGGCGCCGGTAGAAAGGAAGAATGCGGGAACCAACAGACGCTTGCCTGTAGAATTGCCCAACTGGCCGGAGATTCTCACCACCGCGCCGATATATTCGGCCGAGGTGTCCAATCCCTGGAATACAGCCACCTCCCCCGAGACCCCTTGCGGCAAAAGCGGGCGCAGGGATTCGTTGAACTGCTTTTTGACCTCGTCGAGGTCGGAGGTGAGGTTAAGCTGGCGCCAATGGAGCGCCGCGGGGCCGTTCATGAGAATTTTGATCCTCCCGGTAACCCCGCCTTGCGCGTCCAGGGTCACATCGGCGGCGCGGGCGGTAATGGCGTCCTTGGTGGCGTTGGAGGGCGTATAGACCGGTATCTTGGCGTTCTGCGCAAGCCCGCCCGCCAGCGTATGCGTCCAGTGCAACTGGCCGAAGGGGCAGAGCTTCTCACCCGGATCGAGATAGATGTCCTTTCCGTCGATGTGCAGCACCACGAGAAGCGAGTCGAGCTGACGGAGCGAGAGCAGGTTGACGTCGAAGATACGCTTATTGCGATCGGCCACCTGCACGCCATCGGCAGCCAGTCCGGCCGCGCGAGCCAGCGC
>JBEKZR010000414.1:0-3199 GCA_049509715.1 Occallatibacter sp.
GTGGACAAGGCAAACCTGCTGACGCTGACCGCTCCCGAGATGACCGTTCTGATCGGCGGCCTGCGCGCGCTGAATGCAAACTTCGGGCACTCCCAACATGGCGTCTTCACCAAGCGGCCCGAAACACTGACCAATGATTTCTTCGTGAATCTCCTCGACATGAAGACGAAGTGGCAGAAGTCCGCTGCTTCTGAAGGCGTGTTGGAGGGGAGGGATCGGGCGACCGGCCAGCTCAAGTGGACAGGCACCGTAGTCGATCTCGTCTTCGGTTCGAACTCTCAGCTCCGAGCCTTGGCTGAGGTCTATGCGTGCGCCGATGGGCTGCAGGCGTTCGTGCGTGACTTTGTGGCGGCCTGGAGCAAGGTGATGAACCTTGACCGCTTCGACCTCGCGTGATCTCAGGAGAAAGGTCCTGAAGGTTCTGGAAAGCGCAGCCTTTTCAGCCGAGTTCGCGCAGACTGGTGCGGAGGCCAACTCCGGCTCCAGTGAGCGGACAGCCTTGCAAAACACTCTACGTCAAAGGATCGGTCGCTACGGACAGGACGTGGAAGTGCCGCCAGATGGTTTCGGCGGTTTTGCGCGGCACGACGGCAGCCAGCGACTCGGCGGTGGCTTGCTGGATGTCGCGGAGGCTGCCGAAGTGAGTGAGGAGGCGCTGGCGAGTTTGGGGGCCGACGCCGGGAATATTCAGTAACTCGGAATCGCGGTCGCGCATCGCGCGGCGCTGACGATGATAGCCGACGGCGAAGCGGTGGCTCTCGTCGCGGATGAGCTGGACGAGATGCAGCACCGGGGAGCGGCGGTCGAGGACGATGGGCTCCTCCTCGTTGCCGTGGAGGTAGATGACCTCTTCGCGCTTGGCGATGGAGGCTAAAGGCTGCGATGTGATGCCGAGGGATTCAAGGGCTTCAGCGGCGGCGTGAAGCTGGCCCAGGCCGCCGTCGATGAGGATGAGCGAGGGAAGGTTTTTTGGCTCCTTCTTGTCCTTTTCGGTCGTTTTGTTTCCTTCTTCGAGCAGGCGGCGGTAGCGGCGCTGGACCACCTCGCGCATGGAGGCGAAATCGTCGACGCCGGCGACGGTCTTCACCTTGAACTTGCGATAGAGCTGCTTGTTCATCTTGCCGTCTTCCCAGACGACCAGAGAGGCTACGGTCTCGGCGCCCTGGATGTGCGAGATGTCGAAGCACTCGATGCGGCGCGGCAGCTCGGGAAGCATCAGAGCGTCGGCCAGCGCCTCCTGAATCGCCTTGCGCGAGGGCTCCAGCACGCGGAAGCGCTGGGTGTAAGACTGCCTGGCGTTCTGGCTGGCCAGATCGACGAGGGAACGCTTCTCGCCGCGCTGAGGCACGGCGATCTCGATGCGATGGCCGGCGCGCTCGGTGAGCAGCGCGGCCAGGGCCTCGCGGTCGTCGAAGTCGACCGGGAGGAGGATGGAGCGTGGGACATACTGCTGGTCGATGTAGAGCTGCTTGAGCAGAGCGGAAAACACTGGACCGGCGTGGAAGGGCTGCTCCGGCGGTCTTGATTCCCAGGTCTCAGAATCGAGACCTGGGGCACCCGCATTTCTCTCCGGGGATAAAGCCCGCGTTGGTTCTGTTGGTTTTTTGCGGGGGTTGCCCCCCGAACCCTCCTCCGGATCGAGTTTTTCAGCAGCATCTTCCATCCCTGCGTTCTCGGGGATGGAAGTTTCGAGCAGATTGGGCAGATCTTCCCAAAAGAATTCACGGCGGTCGACGATCTTGCCTGCGCGGACGTGGAAGAGGTTGACGGCCAGGCTGCCAGACTCGAAGTGATAGCCGAAGACGTCGGCGTCGTCGTCCAGCTCGGCTGTGGCGGCACGCTGCTTTTCCTGGAGTTGGCGAGCGGTGGAGAGCTGGTCGCGTAAACGGGCGGCGGCTTCAAACTGCTCAGCTTCGGCGGCGGCGGTCATGCGCGCGGTGAGGGTGTGCTCAAGCTCGGCGTGACGGCCTTCAAGGAAAAGCCGGGCGTCGCGGACGGCGTGCGCGTAGAGCTCGGGTGTGGTCAGGCCTTCGACGCAGGGGCCGAGGCAGCGATGGATGTAGTACTGGAGGCAGGCGCGGGGATGGTAGCGGGAGAGATCGACCTTGCAACTGGGGATGAGGAAGCTGCGGTGGATGAGTTCGACGATGCGCCAGGCGAGATTGCCGGGAAAGTAGGGGCCGTAGTAGGCCGCGCCGTCCTTGCGCAGGCGGCGGGTGACGAAAACCTTGGGGAAGCGGTCGGCGAGGGTGAGCTTGACGTAGGGGTAGGTCTTGTCGTCTTTGAGCAGGATGTTGAAGCGCGGCTGGCGCTGCTTGATGAGGTTGTTTTCGAGGGCCAGAGCTTCGTGCTCGTTGGCGACAAGGATGTACTCGAGATCTGCGGCCTCGCGCATGAGCGAGCCGGTCTTGGCGTCGGCCTGCGCGGTTTCCAGAAGATAAGAGCGGACGCGGGAGCGGAGATTGTTGGCCTTGCCGACGTAGATGACTTCGCCTTCGGCGTTCTTGTAGAGGTACACGCCGGGCTGGGTGGGCAGGGCGCGGATTTTCTCGTAGAGGTCCATAAAGCAGGGAACAGAGACCAGGGACCAGCAAGTCGGCGGCCGGGTGGCTTCCGTCAAAAGGCTAGCAGCTAGGAGTTAGAAGCTGAAAGCTGCTTGATGTATTCAGCGCGCACTTGGTTTGCAGCGAACAAACTGAGGAAAGGCGCGCCCTGCGCAGCAGCTTCCACGGCGGCGCGGCCGTTGGCTTCTTCGCGCTCGACGAGGCAGACCACGGCGGCGACAACCATGCCGGCTTCGCGTGCGGCTTCGATGGCGTTGATGGTGGAAGCGCCGGTGGTGCAGACGTCGTCCACGATAACCACGCGCGCGCCTTCGCGGCAGAAGCCCTCGATGCGTTTGCTTGTGCCGTGAGCCTTCTCTGCCTTGCGAACCAGGAAGCCGTGGAGCAAAGGAGCGTCGGGGTGCGATTGAGCGCGCCAGGCGCTGGCGGTGGCCACGTTGGAGACAATGGGGTCTGCGCCCAGGGTGAGACCGCCGACGGCTTCTGCCTGGATATGATTCTCCTCTAAAAGTTCAAGCACGGAGTGCCCGGTGAGGCGGCCGCCCTCGGCGTGAAGCGTCGTGGTCCGGCAGTCGATGTAGTAGTCGCTCACACCGCCCGAAGAGAGCTTGAACTGGCCGAGGCGGAAGCTCAAG
>JBEKZR010000415.1:0-3192 GCA_049509715.1 Occallatibacter sp.
AGGCACTCGCGCAGATCTCTGGCCCCCACTCCGGCGGGGTCAAGATGTTGCACCAGGTCAATGCCGCGCCGCACCAACTCCAGGGCCGCGTCCAGTTCCGGCTCACGACCGTCAAGCGGTAACTGGCGGGTCCCGGACTCGCTTTCCGGGGGCTTATTTCCAGGGGGCGGGTTCTCCGTGCGTCGGCTTTCAGGGGACTCGCTTGCAGCGGACTGGCCGAAGGCCGCCGCCAGTTCTTCTTCGCTGCCGGCCAGGTACCCATCCCCGTCCAGATTGCCGATGACGAACTCCACCGCCTCATGCAGGCTGGGCTCCAGTGTCAGAGCTCCCAACTGCCACGCCAGGTGATCGGCGAGAGTCGTAGGCTGGGAGAGAAAGTTTTCAAACGAGGGCTTTTCGTTCTCTTCAAACTCCGGTTGTGTGCGGTAGCCGGGGTCCAGATAGTCCTGGAAGTAAGATCCGAAGTCGATCTCTTCAAAGACGTCCTTAGGTGGGGCCGCGGGCTCCTCGACCCCGCGATCCTCAACGCCGCGCTCCAGCTTCTCCTCCCGCCCCGCAACCTGATCCAGCATTGGAACCGATTCGTCAATCTCTTCCAGGACGGGATTCTCCACCATCTCGGCATCGATCATCTCCTTCAGTTCAAGCTTATTCAGGGCAAGAACGCTCACCATCTGCATCAGGCCCGGAGTCAGGACCTGGCGTTGCGAGACTTTCAGGCTTAATTTGGGCTGCAGAAGCGCCATAAATGGGACTCGTTCCCCGTTTGAACTTAAGGTAAGTGTAATCTCACAGGAAAACTGCTAAAGGTCAAATTGTCTCACTTCGCGCCAATTTTCCCGGATCAAGCAACGGTCAATCCGGGAATCTCTGTCTGGAATTTCCTGCGCCGCTCCCCCTTTCAGGGGATTGACAAAGCGGAACCTCCTCCAATCTCGCGCATGCGCCAGCTCACCGGAAAACAAGATCAACCCAGCGAGAAGCCCTCACCCAGATAGAGGCGCCGCACATCCACGTTGTTGCCCAGTTCATGGGGCGTTCCGGCGAAAAAAATCTTTCCTTCAGCGATAATGTACGCCCGATCGGTCACGCTCAGCGTCTCGCGCACATTGTGGTCGGTGACCAGAACTCCAATGCCGCTGGCCTTCAGGTCGAAGATAATCTTCTGCAACTCCAGCACGGCGATGGGATCGATGCCGCTGAACGGCTCGTCGAGCAGGATGAAGCTGGGCTGGATGCACAGCGAACGCGCGATTTCCACCCGCCGCCGTTCTCCGCCCGAGAGCGCGTAGCCCCGCGTGGCGCGGATGTGGCCCAGATTCAGCTGATGGATCAGCCGCTCAGTCCTGATGCGCCGTTCCCGATTGCCCAGCGGCTGCGCCTCAAGCACGGCCAGAATGTTTTCCTCCACGGTCAGCTTGCGAAAGACCGATGGCTCCTGCGGCAGATAGCTGATGCCGTAGTTGCGCGCGCGCAGATACATCGGCACCCGGGTGATGTCGCTCTCGTCCACCAGCACGCGCCCCGTCTCGGGCGCCACCAGTCCCACGATCATGTAGAAGCAGGTCGTCTTGCCGGCGCCGTTCGGCCCCAGCAAACCCACCACCTCCCCACGAGAGATCCTCAGGTCGACCCCGCGGACCACCTGCCGTCCCTTGTACGATTTGCCGATTCCCTCGGCGATCAATGTCTCCATCTACGTCCAACTCGTTTCCGCCGTCACTTCGGCGCCGTGGTCTCCGTTGTTGTCTTGCGTCCGCCGCCTTCGACGCTAACGCTATTGTCGCCGCTATGGAAAGTCAAGACTTCGCCGGTCACCGTCCCCCGCGCCGGATCGGTCATGCGCGGCGGCGCGGCGGTGGTTCCTGTGAGCACATACTCCCCGGTCTCGCCGGAATACACCAGTTGCTCGCCGGTTCCGCGCCGGCCCTCGGAGGTCACCACCACGTGGCCCCGGGCCGTCATCCGGTCCACCTGCGCCTGCCCGCCGTCCTTGCCGGCGTGATTGCCCGGCGGCAACAGCGTCAGCTCAACCTCATTCGAAACTGAGCTCGCCGTCCCCGTCTCGGCAACCACCGTGCCCAGAGCGCCACCGCGCATCATCGCCTTGCGCTCGGCATCCGAATATTTCAGGTCGCCCCCGCGCACGCGGATCACGGATGGCGTGGCTGGTTTGCCGGCCGCGTCCTTGCCCGTTTCCTTGCCCGTAGCCACTCCTGACGCACTCACCAGCACCGCCCGCACCGGCTCAGCCGGGTCCGTGCTCCGGGCCGCCAGCGTCTGCCTCTGGCGATCCAGCACGATGATCGGCCCGGCAACCGAGTTCGCCTGCTGCCACAGCCGCGCATGACCTCTGAAGGTGGCTTCGTCCGTCGCCTGATGCAACTGAGCCTCGGCTGCGACGACGTGCGACGGACCGTGCCCACCCAGGGTCAAGCTGCCTTGGCCAGACACGCCGGTTGCGGGCCCACCCTGCTGGCCGGTCCTGGCTGAGCCGGTTTCGCCCGCACCGGTATCAAACCAGGTCGCCTTCACGTTTCCGTGCGCAAAGGCATCCCCCGAATCACGGGATACGTCAATCTTGTCCGCTGTGAGTTGCAGGCCGCCCTCTTCCACGCGCGGACTGAGCGTCAGGTGCAACCACTCCCCGGCGCCCTCGTAAACGGCCCGGCCGGCCCAGGCCTGCATCGGCGCCTCCGCCTGCGCCCCCGGCTTTGCAGCCGCCTGCTGAACCAGCACCACATGGCCATCTAGCACCGCCGATTGAATCTGTACCGCGCCTCCCGGCTCGTTTTTCGCCCCGCTTTTTGCACCGGCAGTCTCCCCGGGGGCAAAATGCGCCTCCAGCCGGTCGCTGCTCGAGGTCTGCCGGGTTCCGGTGAGAGTGATTTCTTCCATGCTGGCGTGGCCCACCCCGGTCATCGCGGTCAACACTGAGCCCGGCCCAAATTTGCCGGTCACCTCATCGGCCGCCAGCCGCGACGGTGAGACAGCGCCCTTGCCGCGCTGACTCTCGCCGGTGATGACCACGCCGCCGGTCCCGCGCATTGAGGCCGGCTCCACCTGCCCCTTCCCGTTATCGCGGAACTCCACATCGGCCACCGGCGACATCCAGCTCCGGCTCACCCGCAGCGGACCGCCCCCAAGCCCATTCCCGGTCTTGGCCTCCGGCTCGCTCAGCTCTTCGCTGTG
>JBEKZR010000416.1:0-3190 GCA_049509715.1 Occallatibacter sp.
TCACCCTCGGTGCAAGATCGTGGTGATTGAGGTGGAAGACCCTCGGTGCAGGAGCTTGGGCATTTGGTGATTTAGGCCTCAAATGAGCCACTGGCATCCAGAGCGATCCAGGAGTTGTACGCGCCAGAGGAAAAATAGACCACGTGACGCCGCGCAAGCGGCGTGACGTGGCGGAGTAAATGTAGTCCACCCCACCACATTCTGGTTCCACGGACAACGCGTCCCTTCCGGGGGTAACGAACAAGGTTCACAGTCAGGTTCGGCGCCGGCGCGGGAGCATGTTTTCCGTGGAACACCGGAGGCATGTACGACGTGGACGTGTATGCGCGTGTGCGGCGGGCGGTTCTTGTCGAGGGCAAGAGCCGGCGTGCGGTAGCCCGGGAGTTCGGGCTGGCGCGGAAGACAGTCAGGAAGATGCTGGAGTACTCATTGCCGCCGGGGTATCGGCGGCAGAAGCCGATCCGGCGGCCCAAGCTGGGCCCCTGGCTGGGCGTGATCGACGCCATTCTGGAAGAGGACAAGCAGCAGCCGAAGAAGCAACGGCACACGGCCAAGCGCATCTTCGAGAGGTTGCGGGCCGAGCACGGTTATACCGGCGGCTACACCATCGTGAAGGATTACGTACGGCAGGCGAAGCTCGGCAGCCAGGAGATGTTCGTGCCGCTTACGCACGCGCCGGGTGAGGCGCAGGCGGATTTCGGCCAAGCGCAAGTGGTCATTGCCGGGGTGGAGCGGACGGCGCATTTCATGGCCTTCGATTTGCCGCACTCCGACGACTGCTTCGTGCAGGCCTTTCCGGCCGAGACCACGGAGGCCTTCCTGGAAGGCCATGTGCGCGCCTTCGCGTACTGGGGCGCCGTGCCTACGCGCATTCTCTATGACAACACCACGCTGGCAGTGGCGCGGATCCTGGGTGACGGCGAGCGGCAGAAGACACGCGCCTTTTCCGAGTTGCAGAGCTACTACCTGTTCGCGGAGAAGTTCGGCCGCCCGGGCAAGGGCAACGATAAGGGTAAAATCGAAAATCTTGTGGGTCTCGCACGGCGCAACTTCATGGTGCCGATTCCCCATGCCGCGAGCTGGGAGGACCTGAACGCACAGCTTGAAGCCGATTGCCGCCGGCGCCGTGAGCGCCGCCTGCGCGGCCACACCGAGACCATCGAAGAACGCTTCGAGCGTGACCGCGCGGCGATGCTGCCACTGCCGCCGACGCCCTACGAAGCCTGCGAGAAGGTTACGGTGCGGGTCAGTTCGTTGTCGCTGGTGCGCTACCACACCAACGACTACTCCGTGCCCACCGAGTACGGTTACCGCCAGGTGCTGGTGAAGGGTTACGTGCACCGCATGGAAATCGTCTGTGGCAGTGAAGTGATTGCCCGGCACGAGCGCAGCTACGAGCGCGAGATCGCAGTCTATGATCCGCTGCACTACCTGGCGTTGCTCGAACACAAGAGCCGGGCTCTGGATCAAGCCGCGCCGCTGGCCGGCTGGCGGTTGCCGGAGTGCTTCGCGCATCTGCGGCGCCTGCTGGAAGCGCGGTTGCACAAGCACGCTGCCCGCGAGTACATCCAGGTACTGCGCCTGCTGGAGGCCTTCGCGCTGGAAGAAGTCACCGCCGCGGTCGAAGATGCTCTGCGCTTGAATACGATCAGCTTCGATGCCGTGCGGCATCTCGTGCTCTGCCGCATCGAGCGCCGGCCGCCGCGGCTGGACCTGGCCAACTGGCCGCATCTTCCTGCAGCCAGCGTGCGGACTACACAAGCCGCCGATTATCTTGCCCTGCTCAGTGCGCCGCCGGCAGCTCCGTCGCTCCTGAGCCCGGAGGCGGCGCTATGAACACTCAGCCGGAAATGCCCACGCCCGATACTCCGCAGGTGTTGCTGGAACATCATCTGAAGGCCCTGCGGCTGCCCACCTTCCTGCGCGAGTACGACAAGGTGGCACGTCAGTGCGCCCAGGAGAAGACAGACTTCCCGCGCTATCTGCTGCGCCTGACGGAGCTGGAGTTACTGGACCGCGATCGCCGCGCCACCGAGCGCCGCATCCGCCAGGCCAGATTCCCGGTAGTGAAGAGCCTCGACAGCTTCGATTTCCTCGCCATCCCCTCGCTGAACAAAACCCTGGTGCTGGAGCTGGCCCGCTGCGAGTTCCTGGAGAGGAAAGAAAATCTTTTACTTCTGGGCAACAGTGGTACCGGCAAGACGCACATCGCACTGGCCCTCGGCTTGGCCGCGTGCCAGAACGGCCATCGCGTGCGCTTCACCACTGCTGCCAGCCTGGTCAGCGAGCTGATCGAGGCCCGTGATGAAAAACATCTGCAGCGCTTTCAAAAGCAGCTCGCCGCTTACGAGCTGCTCATCGTCGACGAGCTGGGCTTCGTGCCCCTTTCAAAAACCGGCGCCGAACTCCTCTTCGAGATCTTCAGCCAGCGCTACGAACGCGCATCCGTTCTGGTCACCAGCAACCTGCCCTTTGACGAATGGACCGAAGTCTTCGGCTCCGAGCAACTCACCGGCGCCTTGCTCGACCGGCTCACCCATCACGTGCACATCCTGGAGATGAACGGCGATAGCTACCGCCTCAAGCAAAGCCGCCGCAAGCGCAACCCGCATCCAGACCGCTGAAGCCTCCCCTTCGCACGCGCTTCGGGGGAGAAAGGCCTCTTCCGCTACGCTCCAGAGCCCTTTCTCCCCCGAAAAACCAACCTCACCGATGTTCTTACTGGTTCCCTCTTCCTCCGCCCTGATGGTTCCCCTTCATTTCGCCCTTGACAGTCTGCTGTGTGCGCCTACCGGAAGGGCAGCGAAGCGCCTTACAGAGACCACTGGAATGGAAGCGAAGACCATTCATCGGCTGCTGGAAGTCGATCCGGCCACGGGAAGGTTTTCCCGCAACGAAGATAAGCCGCTGGATTGCGACCTACTCATTGTCGATGAGACCTCGATGGTGGACGTGCTCCTGATGTACGCTCTGCTCCGTGCTCTTCCCAAGACTTCCGCACTGATCATGGTCGGCGACGTGGATCAGCTCCCCTCCGTCGGGCCGGGCAATGCCTTGCGGGATTTGATTGAGAGTGGCGTGGTACCCGTGGTTCGCCTGACCGAAGTGTTCCGCCAGGCGGCCAGCAGCAAGATCATCACCAACGCTCACTTGATCCGCCAGGGGAAGATGCCGGAGCTGCGGTCGGCGG
>JBEKZR010000417.1:0-3189 GCA_049509715.1 Occallatibacter sp.
AGCGCCGTGGCGTCCGGGCCGTCAGCCGTTGGGGAGCAGTGACAGCAGGCGGGGAGCCGGAGCGGGCGATCCTGGTCGGGGTGGATATCGGAGTCCGCTCCCGCGGCAACCGCGCAGCCCAGGCAGGCGCGCGGCAGGCGGTTGTGCGCTTCGGCGGCGTTTCTCTCGATGAAGGCGCGCCTGAATCCGCCCATCTTCCCGGCGCGGGCCTTTCCACGGCGCAACCGGTTTCGGCGCGTTCGACCACGGAACTGGACGCGGAAGAGTCTCTGGCCGAGTTTCGCGAGCTGGTGTCGAGCGCCGGCGGCGTGGTGGCTGCCGAGCTGATGCAGCGCCGGCCGCGGCCGGATGCGGCCACGCTCGTCGGCGCCGGCAAAGTGGAAGAGATTGCCGGAGTGGCCGCTTCCACCGGGGCCGACCTGGTGCTCTTCGACCACGACCTCACGCCTACGCAACTGCGCAATCTTGAGGCCGCGCTGCCCTGCCGGGTGCTGGACCGCACGCAGTTGATCCTGGACATTTTTGCCCGTCATGCCCGCACCCGCGAGGGCCATTTGCAGGTGGAGCTGGCGCAGCTTGAGTACATGCTGCCGCGGCTTACGGGAAAAGGCAAGGCGATGTCGCAATTGGGCGGCGGCATCGGCACCCGCGGTCCCGGCGAAACCAAACTCGAAACGGACCGCCGCCAGATTCAGCGCCGCATCGACCATCTGAAAGGCGAACTTGATTCGGTGCGCCTGGTTCGCAAGCAGCAGCGCCAGCGCCGCGAGTCGGTTCCGGCGCCCACGGTAGCCCTGGTGGGCTATACCAACGCCGGCAAGAGCACGCTCTTCAACCGCCTGACCGGCGCCCAGGTCTTGCAGTCGCCGCGCATGTTCGCCACCTTGGATCCGAAGCTGCGGGCCATCGAGTTGCCCAGCCGCCGCAAGGTTCTGCTTTCGGACACGGTAGGCTTCATCCGCAACCTGCCGCACACGCTGGTCACCAGCTTCCGCGCCACGCTGGAAGAGGTAGCGCAGGCCGAGGTGCTGCTGCACGTCCGCGACGCCGCCTCGACTTATGGCGAAGAGCAGAAAACTCAAGTCGAAAAGGTTCTGGGCGAGTTGGAGTCCCTGGACAAGCCGCGCATCGAGGTGCTGAACAAAGTTGACCTGCTGGGCGAGCATGAGCGGGATGGCCTGCTGGCCCGGTCTCTGGCCGGGGGCGAGGTGGCCGTCTCGGCGCGGACCGGCGAAGGGATGGACGCGCTACTCAAGGCCATCGACCGGGCTTTGCACTCCGACCCACTCATCGAGGCGGAGCTGCGCGTTCCACAACAGGAGGGCGCGGTGCTGGCAGCCATCGAGGCGGGCATGGTGGTGCACAGACGGGAGTACGAAGGCAACCTCGTCCGGCTGACCGTCAGCGGACCGGCCTCGCTCATTGGGCGGCTGCGGCAGTACCGGCTGCGGGAAGAGTAGGCTCTTTTTCATCAAGCCGTATTGTCAGGGCGCTTATTCTCTTTCATGGAATGCCGATTACCGAGCGCGAAGGAGGCACAATGAATCCGGTTCAAGGCAGCGCCGCCCGCAGCATCACCACGCTCGCCAGCCGCGAGGTCTATCGCAACCACTGGATGCGGGTGCGCGAGGACGAGATTCTGCGCTCCAACGGCGAGCGGGGCATCTATGGTGTGGTGGAAAAGGACGACGCGGCCATTATCCTGCCTATTGACCTGGGCCGCGTCTGGCTGGTGGAGCAGTTCCGCTACACCATCCAAGAGCGGGCGCTGGAGCTGCCGCAGGGCGGCTGGGAGAGAGAAGTCGACCATCCAGAAGAGCTGGCGCGCGGCGAGCTGAAAGAGGAGACCGGGCTGGAAGCGGCGGAGATGGTCCGGCTGGGCGAGCTGTGGATCGCCTACGGTTTTACGCGGCAGAAGCAGCACGTCTTTCTGGCCACCGGGTTGACGCACACGCAAAAAGAACCCGACCCCGAGGAACACGATCTTCTCATCCGCTCCGTTCCCCTGGAGGAGTTCGAAGAGATGATGCGCGGCGGGGTGATTCGCGACGGCTGCACGCTGGCGGCTTGGGGGCTGTATCTGCTGTGGAAGGGGAAGACCAAGACCCGCGCCTGAAGGCGCACGGGAATTCGATTTCTTTCAGGGGGCTGATGCCCCTTGCTCCCTCCGTTCATCCGCTGTATACAGGGGCCTGAAGGATCTATGCGCACCACGCATAGCGTTCAAGCACCTGCTTGGTGGCAACGACGATCTTCATAGAATCTATATGGCCTTCCTCAAGGCTGTACAACTGTGAAGGTCAAGTCCGCGGCGGGCTTAGGATGAAATGGTCTTACCTCCCGTGGTTTGCAGGTGTCGTTGGGAACGCCCTCACCAGGGTTAACATGCAGGTCCAGATGCACGAAGTACTTGCCGGGCGGCAGATTATAGCTTTCCGAGAGGTCTGTCGTGATGTCTGGCTGAAAACGCTCCTCATCCTGATTCAGGCAAGTATGTGGGGGAATATGCCGGGCGAAATTCTGGAGGCAAACCTTGTCGGTGCTTATGACGTATTTAGGGGGATCCGTTTTGCATCCATCCTGCAACATGGTCTCAAGGCGAGTCGGCACTCTATGTCCATGAGCATCATAGATGTCAAAACCATGACCCGTGAAATAGTCCGGGTCGCAGTTTAGGTCACCCGCCGGGGCTTTGCCGGTGTTAACTAGCCAGATGTAAAGCGTAATCTTCTCGCCTGTCCGAAACTCATTCTTTGCCAATGAAACGCCGTATCGTTGGTGTTTCCATACCTTGCTCATGACGGGCCGACCCTTGGAGAGCAATTCCGGCATGTCGCATTCGCGCGGTATTGGAGTGGTTGGACCGGAGCTTGCGGAAGGCGAGTTTGCCGATTGAAGATTCAGCGGATCGCTATCGAGCTTACCCTCGCGCCATTCGCTGGCATCGTGACTACCGCGGTTATCGCCGACAAATTGAGGCAACGCTGCCGGGCTGCCCGTTGTCTGGCACTTGATACCGAACGGCGAGACGAGGATCGCCAGGAAAACGACCGCAATCCTTCTTGGCATGGTTGCCCCTGTGCGGCAGCTAAATTTGGTTGCTGGAGGATTCTATCAGGCTTGGGCGTGCTCGAAATGCGAATTCTTTCGCCCATTTCTCTGACGATACGCTGGCCCAAAAGTATTCTT